>NZ_BAABIG010000096.1:0-757 GCF_039542605.1 Streptomyces ziwulingensis | reverse complement strand
GTGTTGAATTCGATCTTCCTATATCTACACCAGAAAATTCTAAACTTTTAGATGAATTAACAGGAAAATCTAAACATAAAGGTTTCTTTGGTGTATACATGTTTATACATAAAAATACAGGGGATAAATATGTAGGTTCATCTAATTTACTAAGACGTAGAATGGATTATTACTTTAATGGGGATTTTCCTTTAGCAGGTAAATTTTTACCTTTACTTGACAAATATGGGCTAAAAGCTTTTAAATTAATAATTTTTAAGCTAGATAGTAATAAATTTAGTAGTCAAGACGCTTTAATTTTAGAACAATATTATTTATTAAATAAAGAATTTAACTTAAATACTTTAAGAGTTGTTAATGCTGGGTCTTCAAAAGGTGATCCTGTATATGTTTATGATCTAACATGTAATACTCTTTATTATCATGCTAAATCTAAAATTGAGTTAAAAAGAGTATTAAATATACACACTGAAACTAGCAAAAAGTTTCTTGATTCAAAATTACCTTATCTTAATAAATTCTTGTTATTAANAGAATTAGTAGGTATAATGCAAGAAGAAAGACAAAATACGTATAAATTAGGTACTCGTAGAAGTATACCAGTGGAATTAGAAATCAAAGAAGGAAATACTTTTGTATATTATCCAGGTCATAATTTAAAATTTGATTCTTTAACTTCTTGTATTGAATATTTAAGAGGATTAGGTTTAACTATAAAAAGAGATACTTTAACCAGATATATTAAGATGGGTAAAGT
>NZ_BAABIG010000095.1:0-71447 GCF_039542605.1 Streptomyces ziwulingensis | reverse complement strand
GCTCCCCGGCCCCCTCCGTAGCTTCCCTCCGCTTCCCCCCCCCGCCTCCCCCCGTTTCCTCCGCGCCCTTCCTCGTCCGTCCCGTGGACGCCCCCGACCATTCGCGGCGCGTCCCGGCTACCCTGACGGCGTGCGTCCTCCCCGGCCCGCCCGTGACCGGGCATCCTGCGGGAAGCCGCAAAGCCGACAGCCGTCGCATCCTAGGGAGCCCCGTTCATGGCCTCGTCGCCGTCCACCCCGCCCGCCGACACCCGGACCCGTGTAGCCGCCCTGCGCGAGGCCCTCGCCACCCGCGTGGTGGTGGCCGACGGCGCGATGGGCACCATGCTCCAGGCCCAGGACCCCACGCTGGAGGACTTCCAGCAGCTAGAGGGGTGCAACGAGGTCCTGAACCTGACCCGGCCCGACATCGTCCGCTCGGTGCACGAGGAGTACTACGCCGTCGGTGTGGACTGCGTCGAGACCAACACGTTCGGCGCCAACCACTCCGCCCTCGCCGAGTACGACATCCCGCACCGCGTCCACGAGCTGTCCGAGGCCGGCGCCCGGGTCGCCCGCGAGGTCGCCGACGAGTTCGCCGCGAAGGACGGCCGGCCGCGCTGGGTACTGGGCTCCATGGGCCCCGGCACCAAGCTCCCCACCCTCGGCCACGCCCCGTACGGCCTGCTGCGCGACGCCTACCAGCAGAACGCCGAGGGACTGGTCGCGGGCGGCGCGGACGCCCTGCTGGTGGAGACCACCCAGGACCTGCTGCAGACCAAGGCCGCCGTGCTCGGCGCCCGCCGCGGCCTGACCGCGCTGGGCCTGGACATGCCGCTGATCGTGTCGGTGACGGTGGAGACGACCGGCACCATGCTGCTCGGCTCGGAGATCGGCGCGGCGCTGACCGCGCTGGAGCCGCTGGGCATCGACATGATCGGCCTGAACTGCGCGACCGGCCCGGCCGAGATGAGCGAGCACCTGCGCTTCCTCGCCCGCCACTCCCGCATCCCGCTGTCCTGCATGCCCAACGCCGGTCTGCCGGTCCTCGGCAAGGACGGCGCCCACTACCCGCTCTCCGCGACCGCGCTGGCCGACGCGCAGGAGACCTTCGTCCGCGAGTACGGCCTCTCCCTGGTGGGCGGCTGCTGCGGCACCACCCCCGAGCACCTGCGCCAGGTCGTCGAGCGGGTCCGCGGCGCCGCCCCGACCGTGCGCGACCCGCGTCCGGAGCCGGGCGCGGCCTCGCTGTACCAGTCGGTGCCGTTCCGCCAGGACACCTCCTACCTCGCCATCGGCGAGCGCACCAACGCCAACGGCTCGAAGAAGTTCCGCGAGGCGATGCTGGACGGCCGCTGGGACGACTGCGTGGAGATGGCCCGCGACCAGATCCGCGAAGGCGCCCACATGCTGGACCTCTGCGTGGACTACGTGGGCCGGGACGGCGTCGCCGACATGGCGGAACTGGCCGGCCGCTTCGCCACCGCCTCCACCCTCCCGATCGTGCTGGACTCCACCGAGGTCCCCGTCATCCGTGCCGGACTGGAGAAGCTCGGCGGCCGCGCGGTGATCAACTCGGTGAACTACGAGGACGGCGACGGCCCCGAGTCCCGGTTCGCGAAGGTCACGGAGCTGGCGCGGGAGCACGGCGCCGCGCTGATCGCGCTGACCATCGACGAGGAGGGCCAGGCCCGCACCGCCGAGAAGAAGGTCGAGATCGCCGAACGGCTGATCGACGACCTCACCGGCAACTGGGGCATCCGCGAGGAGGACATCCTCGTCGACTGTCTGACCTTCACCATCTGCACCGGCCAGGAGGAGTCCCGGGGCGACGGCGTCGCCACCATCGAGGGCATCCGCGAGCTGAAGCGCCGCCACCCGAAGGTGCAGACCACGCTCGGCCTGTCGAACATCTCCTTCGGCCTGAACCCGGCCGCCCGCATCCTGCTGAACTCCGTCTTCCTGGACGAGTGCGTCAAGGCCGGCCTGGACTCGGCGATCGTGCACGCCTCCAAGATCCTGCCGATCGCCCGCTTCGACGAGGAGCAGGTCACCACCGCCCTCGACCTCGTCCACGACCGGCGCCGTGAGGGCTACGACCCGCTGCAGAAGCTGATGGCCCTCTTCGAGGGCGCCACCGCCAAGTCGCTCCGGGCGTCCAAGGCGGACGAACTGGCGGCGCTGCCGCTGGAGGAGCGCCTCCAGCGCCGGATCATCGACGGCGAGCGCAACGGCCTGGAGGCCGACCTCGACACCGCCCTTCAGGCCCGCCCCGCGCTGGAGATCGTCAACGAGGTGCTGCTGGAGGGCATGAAGGTCGTCGGCGAGCTGTTCGGCTCCGGCCAGATGCAGCTTCCGTTCGTGCTCCAGTCGGCCGAGGTGATGAAGACGGCGGTCGCCCACCTCGAACCGCACATGGAGAAGAGCGACGACGACGGCAAGGGCACCATCGTGCTCGCCACCGTCCGCGGCGACGTGCACGACATCGGCAAGAACCTCGTCGACATCATCCTCTCCAACAACGGCTACACCGTCGTCAACCTCGGCATCAAGCAGCCGGTCTCGGCGATCCTGGAGGCCGCCGCGGAGCACCGGGCCGACGTGATCGGCATGTCGGGTCTGCTGGTGAAGTCCACGGTGATCATGAAGGAGAACCTGGAGGAGCTGAACCAGCGCGGCATGGCGGCCGACTTCCCCGTCATCCTCGGCGGCGCCGCGCTCACCCGCGCCTACGTCGAGCAGGACCTGCACGAGGTCTACGAGGGCGAGGTCCGCTACGCGCGCGACGCCTTCGAGGGACTGCGGCTGATGGACGCGCTGATCGGGATCAAGCGCGGGGTGCCGGGGGCCAAGCTGCCGGAGCTGCGGCAGCGCCGGGTGCGGGCCACGGCCTCCGTCGAGGTCGAGGAGCGCCCCGAGGCCGGACACGTCCGCTCCGACGTCGCCACCGACAACCCGGTTCCCGAGCCCCCCTTCCGCGGCACCCGCGTCATCAAGGGCATCCAGCTCAAGGAGTACGCCTCCTGGCTGGACGAGGGCGCCCTGTTCAAGGGCCAGTGGGGCCTGAAGCAGGCCCGCACCGGCGAGGGCCCGTCCTACGAGGAACTGGTCGAGACCGAGGGCCGGCCCCGGCTGCGCGGCCTGCTGGACCGGCTCCAGACGGACAACCTGCTGGAGGCGGCCGTCGTCTACGGCTACTTCCCCTGCGTCTCCAAGGACGACGACCTGATCGTCCTCGACGACGCCGGCAACGAGCGCACCCGTTTCACCTTCCCGCGCCAGCGGCGCGGCCGGCGCCTGTGCCTGGCCGACTTCTTCCGCCCGGAGGAGTCCGGCGAGATCGACGTGGTCGGCTTCCAGGTCGTCACCGTCGGCTCCCGCATCGGCGCGGAGACCGCCCGGATGTTCGAGGCCAACGCCTACCGCGACTACCTCGAACTGCACGGCCTCTCCGTCCAGCTCGCCGAGGCCCTCGCCGAGTACTGGCACGCCCGCGTCCGCTCCGAACTGGGCTACGGCGGGGAGGACCCGGCCGCGATGGAGGACATGTTCGCCCTGAAGTACCGGGGCGCCCGCTTCTCGCTCGGCTACGGCGCCTGCCCCGACCTGGAGGACCGGGCGAAGATCGCCGCTCTGCTGGAGCCCGAGCGGATCGGCGTCCAGCTCTCGGAGGAGTTCCAGCTCCACCCCGAGCAGTCCACCGACGCCATCGTCATCCACCACCCGGAGGCGAAGTACTTCAACGCCCGCTGAGCCGCCCGCTGAGCCGCCGCTGAGCCGCCGTACCGCTCACCGGGCACACCGCTCCCGGGCGTCGTACACTGGTCGGTCCACCGCAGGCCGGTTCCCGTCACGGGAACCGGCCTGACCGTCCCTCAAGGAGGTCAGTGGATGACCAGTACGGTCCCCGCGCCCGGCACCCGTCCGGCCGAAGGTTCCGCCCTCCAGGCCGTGCTCCTGGACATGGACGGCACCCTGGTGGACACCGAAGGCTTCTGGTGGGACGTCGAGGTGGAGGTCTTCGCCGCCCTCGGCCACACCCTGGACGACTCCTGGCGCCACGTCGTGGTCGGCGGCCCGATGACCCGCAGCGCCGGTTTCCTCATCGAGGCCACCGGCGCCCGCGTCTCGCTCGCCGAGCTGACCGTGCTGCTCAACGACGGCTTCGAGAAGCGCATCACCCGCACGCTGCCGCTCATGCCCGGCGCCACCCGGCTCCTGGCCGAGCTGTACGCCCACCAGGTCCCCACCGCGCTCGTCTCGGCCTCCCACCGGCGCATCATCGACCGGGTGCTCGCCTCGCTCGGCGCCCACCACTTCGCCCTGACGGTCGCGGGCGACGAGGTGGAGCGGACCAAGCCGTACCCGGACCCGTACCTGACCGCCGCGGCCGGACTCGGCGCGGACCCCGGCAGATGCGCCGTGGTCGAGGACACCGCGACCGGCGTGGCCGCCGCCGAGGCCGCGGGCTGCCAGGTCGTCGCGGTGCCGTCGGTCGCCCCCATCACGCCCGCCGCCCGGCGCACCGTCGTGACCTCGCTCGAAGAAGTCGACCTGGCATTCCTGCGCGGTCTGATGACCCCCGCGGACCGGGTCACGCCTTCACCCAGCGTGCGGCCGCGATAACACGGCAATTTCGGGAAAGGAATTCACCTGCCCGGAACGGCCGAATTCTCGCCGCCCCACCCGCACCCGGCTATGTGACGTTCCCCACGCCCCCGGGGGTCGACAGGGAACTGCGCCTGTGCTGTCCGCTCCATGTCGAGGAGCGTCGGCGGGACCATGTGTCCTGATTCATAGACGCCTGCGCCAATTCTTCCACTGTCGGGTTTTCGGTCTGTCCACGCCCGGTTTCGCTGCGTGATGAGCGGTCAACTCCGGTGGCTGTGAACCCTCGTGCGAGCGCGGACTAATCTCGTCGCGAGAACCCCGCCCCCAGCCCGTGATCCGCCGCGACACCCCTGCACGCGAGATACGCGGAACCGACAGCTCTGGAGAAACTCGAGCATGAACCGTAAGACTTTGGTGCTGCCGGCCGTGGTCGGCCTGCTCGCGCCGGTGCTCGCCGCGTGCGGCGGGTCCGACGGCGGCAGCGGCGGTGACGCGATCGTCGTCGGCACCACGGACCGGTTCACGGTTTCCAAGGACGATCCCGCGCCCCTCGACCCGGCCTACGCCTACGACGTCGGCACCTGGAACATCCTGCGCCAGACCGTGCAGACCCTGATGGTCCAGCCGCGCGGCGACGGGGAGCCGGTGCCCGAGGCGGCCGAGCAGTGCGGATTCACCGACACGGGCAACGAGCGGTACTCCTGCACCCTGCGCGACGGGCTGGAGTTCGCCAACGGCGATCCGGTCACCGCGGCCGACGTGAAGTTCTCCTTCGAGCGGGCCATTTCCCTTGAGGCCGACACCGGGGTCTTCTCGCTGCTGTCCACCGTCGACACCGTCGAGACGCAGGGCGACCGCGAGGTGATCTTCCACCTCAAGACCGCCGACGCCACCTTCCCCTTCAAGCTGTCGACCCCGGTCGCGGGCATCGTCAACCCGAAGGACTACGAGAAGGGCAAGCTGCGCGAGGGCTTCGCGGTGGACGGCTCCGGCCCCTACACGCTGGAGGCCGAGAGCGACGGCGGCGAGCTGACCAAGGTGGTGTTCACCAAGAACCCCACCTACAAGGGCAGCCTGAAGGTGAACAACGACAAGGTCGAGCTGGCCTCCTTCGCCGACGCCGAGTCGATGGGCTCCGCCCTCGAAAAGGGCGACATCGACCTGATGACCCGCGCGATGACGCCGGAGCAGATCCAGAAGCTCTCCGAGGCCACCGACAGCGACGTGGACCTGGTCGAGGTCGCCGGTCTGGAGATCCGCTACCTCGGCTTCAACACCAGCGCCACGACCGTGAAGAGCAAGGCCGTCCGCCAGGCGATGGCCCAGGTCGTCAACCGCAGCGAACTCGTCGCCGACGTCTACGGTTCGCAGGCCGAGCCGCTGTACTCGATGGTCCCGGCCAGCATCACCGGCCACTCCAACTCGTTCTTCAACAAGTACGGCGACCCGAGCGTCGACAAGGCCAAGACGATGCTGGAGCAGGCCAACATCACCACCCCGGTGAAGCTGACGCTGCACTACACCACCGACCACTACGGTGCGGCCACCAAGCAGGAGTTCGAGCAGCTCCAGAAGCAGCTCAACGACAGCGGCCTCTTCGACGTCCAGATCGAGGGTCAGGCCTGGGAGAAGTTCCGCCCGGCGGAGAAGGAGGGCGAGTTCGACGTCTTCGGAATGGGCTGGTTCCCCGACTTCCCCGACGCCGACAGCTTCATCGCCCCGTTCCTGGACGAGAACGACACCCTCAACTCGCCGTACGACAACACCGAGATCATCAACACGCTGATCCCGCAGTCGCGGCGGGAGGCCGACCGGCTGGCGGCCGGCGAGAGCCTGACCGAGATCCAGGACATCATCGCCGACGACGTGCCGCTGCTGCCGCTGTGGCAGGGCAAGCAGTACGTCGCCACCCGCGACGACGTCACCGGCACCGCCTACGTCCTCAACTCCTCCTCCTCGCTCCAGCTCTGGGAGCTGGGCCGCGGCGTCAGCGAGTGACCCGCCCCGGCCGGCCCCGCGCGGGCCGGCCGGAACGACGCACGAGACACGAGAAGGGCGCCCCCGCCGGACGGGGGCGCCCTTCTCGTCCTCCCGGCGGCCACGACCGCCGCCCGCTGCCTGCCGCGCTGCTCGCCGCCTGCCGACTACTGCGCGCCGGGGCGCACCAGCCCGCTCTCGTACGCGTACACCGCGGCCTGCACCCGGTCGCGCAGACCGAGCTTGGTCAGCACATGGCCCACGTGCGTCTTGACGGTGGTCTCGCTGACGAACAGGTCGGCGGCGATCTCCGCGTTGGACAGCCCGCGCGCCACCAGCTTGAGCACCTCCACCTCGCGGTCGGTCAGGGTGTGCAGGGTGTCCGGGACCGGTTCGTCGCCCGACGGCAGATGGGTGGCGTACTTGTCGAGCAGCCGCCTGGTGATGCTCGGCGCGAGCATCGCCTCCCCGGCCGCCACCACCCGGATCGCCTGCACCAGTTCATTGGCCGGGGCGTCTTTGAGCAGGAAGCCGCTGGCACCGGCCCGCAGCGCCTCCACCACGTACTCGTCGAGGTCGAAGGTGGTCAGCACCAGAACCTTCGCCGGGCCGTCCCGGCCGGGACCGGTGATCTGCCGGGTCGCCTCCACCCCGTCCATCCGCGGCATGCGGATGTCCATCAGGACCACGTCGGGCTGGAGGGCCCGTACCTGGTCCAGGGCCTGAAGGCCGTCTCCGGCCTCGCCGACGACCGCGATCTCCTGCTCCGCCTCCAGAATCATCCGGAAGCCCGTACGCAGCAGCGGCTGGTCGTCGACCAGTAGGACGCGGATGGCCACGTAAGTCTCCTTCGCTAGTCCGCCCTCATTCTGCCCTGCCGCCCCGGCGGCAGCGGTCGCCGGGGCGGCAGGGCAGCCGCGGGGACCAGGGCGCCCCGGGGCGCCGCACAGCCACCGCGCCGCGGAGTCAAGGCCGGGTGGTGTCGAGCCCCGCCACCGTCACCGGCAGGGGATAGGGCGGGGGAGTGCCGCCGAACTCCGGGCAGTGGGCCTGGTGGTCGCACCAGCCGCAGAGCTTGGTGGGCCGGGGCCGCCACTGACCGGTCTCGGTCGCCAGCCGGATCGCCTCCCACAGCGCCAGCAGCTTGCGCTCGACCCGCTCCAGGTCGGCGACGACCGGGTCGTAGGTGAGCACGTCACCGCTGCCGAGGTAGACGAGCTGCAACCGCCGCGGCACGACCTTCTTCAGCCGCCACACCACCAGGGCGTAGAACTTCATCTGGAACAGCGCGCCTTCGGAGTACTCCGGCCGCGGCGCCTTGCCCGTCTTGTAGTCGACGATCCGCACCTCGCCGGTGGGTGCCACGTCGACCCGGTCGATGATGCCGCGCAGCCGCAGGCCCGACTCCAGCTCGGTCTCGACGAACAGCTCCCGCTCGGCAGGCTCCAGCCGGCTCGGGTCCTCCAGTGTGAACCAGCGCTCCACGAGCCGCTCGGCCTCGGAGAGCCAGCGGGCCAGCCGCTCGCCCTCCGGGTCGTCGGCGAACAGCTCCTCGACCTCCGGCCTGGTCTCGCGCAGCCGGTCCCACTGACCGGGGACGAGCGCCTTCGCCCGCGGCGGGGTCCGCTCGGCGGCCGGGGCGTCGAAGAGGCGCTCCAGCACCGCGTGCACCAGAGTGCCCCGGGTCGCCGCCTCGCTCGGCTTCTGGGGGAGCCGGTCGATCACCCGGAACCGGTACAGCAGCGGGCACTGCATGAAGTCGCCGGCACGCGAGGGGGAGAGGGAGGAGGGCGCCTTGGCGGCCGGGACGGGTACGGGGGTCTCCGCGCCCTCGTCCCCAGCCGTCGCCGTCGCCGTCGCCGTCGCCACAGCCGTCGCCGTCGGCTCGGCCGGCGCCCGCGTACCGGCCGGCGTGGCGGGGCCGCCCGGCCCCGCCGCGACACCCTCGATGCTCGTCTCCATGCGAAAGACCATAAGGCCCGCCACTGACAACCCCCCCAGCCGCGGCCGTGACGCCTGATGCGCGGGGCGAGCACAGTGGGGTGCCGGGGCGGAACGGGGCGCGACGGCCGCATACCATCGAGTGGAGACCCTTCCGCCCGGCAGGCGCGGAGGACGCTTCGATCGAGGGGACACCGTGGACGTGAGCGGCGGGAGCGGACAGCCGCGGTCCGGCAGTGACGAGCCGGCCGAGCAGCACGAAGGGCCCGCGGTCCCGGCTCCCGACCCGGCACACCCCGACCCGGCCCCCGACGGCGCCACCACCCCCGGCGACACCACCCCCGCGGCCCCGCCGGTTCCCGCGCCCGGCCCCGGTAAGCACGCCGGCGGCTCCCGGCCGTTCCCGCACGCCCCCGCCGGCCACCACACCGGAGAGCACCGGGCGCCCGGCGGACCCGGCGGACGCGGCTCCGGGCGCCCGCCCCGGCGGCCCCGCGAGCCCGGCGGCGGACTGCTGATGGGGCGGCCGTTCGGCGTGCCCGTCTACGTCGCGCCCAGTTGGTTCCTGGTCGCCGCCCTGATCACCTGGGTCTTCGGCGGCCAGCTCGACCGCGTCCTGCCCGAGCTGGGTGCCGCCCGCTATCTGGTCTCCCTGTTCTTCGCGGTCGCCTTCTACGCCTCCGTACTCGTCCACGAACTGGCCCACACCGTCGCCGCCCTCCGCTTCAAGCTCCCGGTCCGCCGCATCCAGCTCCAGTTCTTCGGCGGCGTCTCCGAGATCGAGAAGGAGGCCGAGACACCCGGCCGGGAGTTCGTCCTGGCCTTCGTCGGCCCGCTGCTCTCGCTCGTCCTCGCCGGCCTCTTCTACCTCGCCCTGCAACCGGTCGAGCCCGGCACCGTCCCCGGTGTGCTGCTGGCCGGCCTGATGATCTCCAACCTGATCGTGGCCGCCTTCAACCTGCTGCCCGGCCTCCCCCTGGACGGCGGCCGGATGCTCCGCGCCGTGGTCTGGAAACTGACCGGCAGGCCGATGACCGGCACCATCGCCGCCGCCTGGGTCGGCCGGGCGCTCGCCCTCTCGGTCCTGATCGGCCTGCCGCTGCTCACCCAGTCCGGCGCGCTCGGCTCCGACGCCGTGGACAACGTGGGCATGGACACGGTCATGGACGCCCTGCTGGCCGCCATCCTCGCCGCGATCATCTGGACCGGTGCCGGCAACAGCCTGCGCATGGCCCGCCTGCGCGAGCACCTCCCCGAGCTGCGCGCCCGCAACCTCACCCGGCGCGCCGTCCCGGTGGAGACCGCCACCCCGCTCTCCGAGGCGCTGCGCCGCGCCAACGCCGCCGGGGCCCGCGCCCTGGTCGTCGTCGACGGCGACGGCAGCCCGCTGTCACTGGTCCGTGAGGCCGCCATCGTCGGCGTACCGGAGCACCGCCGCCCCTGGGTCGCCGTCAGCGGCCTCGCCCAGGACCTCACCGACGGCATGCGGGTCTCGGCCGAGCTGGCCGGCGAGGAACTCCTCGACGTCCTGCGGGCCACCCCGGCCACCGAGTACCTCGTGGTCGAGGACACCGGGGAGATCTACGGCGTGCTCTCCGCGGCCGACGTCGAGCGCGCCTTCGTCAAGGCCATGGCCCGGCCCTCCTGACGCCCGGCGTGGTCGGCGGCCCTCCCGGCTGCCGGTAGGCTGGTCACATGTCCGAACCGACCGGTGCCGCCCGCAGGCGCGGGCCCTTCAAGGTCGGGGACCAGGTTCAGCTCACCGACCCCAAGGGCCGCCACTACACGTTCACGCTCGAGGCCGGGAAGAACTTCCACACCCACAAGGGTTCCTTCCCCCACGACGAGCTGATCGGCGCTCCCGAGGGCAGCGTTGTCCGTACCACCGGGAACGTCGCCTATCTCGCGCTGCGCCCCCTGCTCCCCGACTATGTCCTGTCCATGCCCCGCGGGGCCGCAGTCGTCTACCCGAAGGACGCGGGCCAGATCCTGGCCTTCGCCGACATCTTCCCCGGCGCGCGCGTCGTGGAGGCCGGGGTGGGCTCCGGTTCGCTGAGCAGCTTCCTGCTCCGCGCCATCGGCGACCAGGGCATGCTGCACTCCTACGAGCGCCGCGAGGACTTCGCCGAGATCGCGCGGGGCAACGTGGAGCGCTACTTCGGCGGCCCGCACCCCGCCTGGCAGCTCACCGTCGGTGACCTCCAGGACAACCTGTCCGACACCGAGATCGACCGCGTGATCCTCGACATGCTCGCCCCCTGGGAGTGCCTGGAGGCCGTGTCGAAGGCGCTCGTCCCCGGCGGCATCCTGTGCTGCTACGTGGCGACCACCACCCAGCTCGCCCGGACCGTGGAGTCCATCCGGGAGATCGGTTCCTTCAACGAGCCGACCTCCTGGGAGAGCATGATCCGCAACTGGCACGTCGAGGGACTGGCCGTCCGCCCGGACCACCGGATGATCGGCCACACCGGCTTCCTGCTCACCGCCCGCCGCCTCGCCGACGGGGTGGAGCCGCCCATGCGGCGCCGCCGCCCGGCCAAGGGCGCCTACGGCGAGGACTACTCCGGACCCAACGCCGACGGAGGCGCCGGCCGCTGAGCGGTCCCCGCACCACCACCAACGTGACGACGCCGTGGCAGAGTTCCCCGCGCCCCGAGGGAACTGCGCCACGGCGTCATCACGTTGACCCGGCCGCACGTCGCGCGCCCCGGGACGGTAGCGGGCCGGACCCCATCGGGTACCCACCCCGCCGTTCCCTCCTCCTGTGACGTGTGGCACGATGCTGGCCATCCCACCGGCACAGCCCTCACAGGAGACACTCCTCGTGCAGCACTCCGCCGTTCCGGACCTGGCGCACACCCGTACCCGGCCCATCCACTGGGTCGCCACCGCGACCGCCATCGCCGCCGTGGTGGCCCTCTCCTCGGTGCTGCAGCCCGACGCCGCCACGGCCGCCCAGGCGGCCGGCCCGCCGGCGAAGACCGCCCCGGTGCACGGGACGCCACCCGATCCGGCGGCCGTCACGTTCCCCCTGGAGTGCGGTCCCGTCAAGGCGGTCGTGCAGCAGAAGGCCACCGGCGACCTGGACGGCGACGGCCGCCCGGAGACGGTCGCCGTGGTCCACTGCGACGCCCCCATGGGCACCCCGCCGGACGGGGTGTACGTCCTCACCCAGGGCGCCGACAGCGACGAACCGCGCGTGGTGGCCACCCTCGTCGAACCGAAGGACCGGCAGACGGTCACGGACTTCGCGGTGCGCGGCGGCGCCGTCCTCGCCACGCTCCTCGGCTACTCCACGGCGGACGTGCCCAGTTGCTGCCCCGACACCGAGGACGACGCGAAGTGGCAGTGGAAGAACGCCGCGTTCGTACGTTCCACCCCGGCCGGGGCCCGCACGGTCTGACCGAGCCGCTCGCCGGACAGCGTCGCGACATCAGGCGACGGTCACGGAGCGTGCATCATCGGTCACGATTTGGTCACTCTGCGTCCGGACCGTAGATCTCGACGCTGTCCGAAACGCGACGTACGTGGATGCAGTCGCCCGGACACTCCTTCGCGGAGTCGACCACGTCGGTGAGGAGCGGCAGCGGCACCGGCGTTGTCGCGCCCTTGTCCTGCAGCAGCTCGTCCTGCGCGCCCTTGACGTAGGCCAGGCCGTCGATGTCCAGCTCGAACACCTCGGGCGCGTACTGGGCGCAGATGCCGTCGCCGGTGCAGAGGTCCTGATCGATCCAGACCTCCAGTGCCTCGCCGGCGACTCCGGCCTCCTGCTGCACGCTCATCTCTCCTGCCGTTTCTCCCTCGGGCCCGACGGGAATCCGGCCAGCTCCGACGGGTGTTGAACACTTCGACCCTACCCCCGGCTGCTTTCCCCGTGCGTTGGGTGGGTATTGGCCTGGCGTGAGGGAGAGCGCAAGGGTGAAGATCGGACACACCCCGACAGTCTTTGTGATCTAGGGGTTTCAATCGACACCCACCCAGGTAGGGTCTGGAAGCGTCCAGCTCCCCTTGGAGGAGGTGAGGACCGTGGCAGCCCACGACGACGACATGAACCGCGGCATCCGCCCGGGACGCGGGTCCGACGACCCGGCCGGGCAGATTGCCTACCTTGAGCAGGAGATCGCCGTCCTGCGACGCAAGCTCGCCGACTCTCCGCGGCACACGAGAATTCTCGAAGAGCGGATCGTCGAACTGCAGACCAACCTGGCCGGCGTCTCCGCGCAGAACGAGCGGCTGGCCAATACCCTCCGGGAGGCCCGCGACCAGATCGTGGCCCTCAAGGAAGAGGTCGACCGGCTGGCGCAGCCGCCGGCCGGCTTCGGCGTCTTCCTTCAGGCCAACGAGGACGGCACCGCCGACATCTTCACCGGGGGCCGCAAGCTCCGGGTGAACGTCAGCCCCGGCGTCGAGCTCGAAGGACTGCGGCGCGGCCAGGAAGTGATGCTCAACGAGGCGCTCAACGTGGTCGAGGCCATGGAGTACGAGAGCGTCGGCGACATCGTCACCCTCAAGGAGATCCTGGAGGACGGCGAGCGCGCCCTGGTGACGGGGCACACCGACGAGGAGCGGGTCGTGCGGCTCGCCGAGCCGCTGCGGGGCATCACCATCCGCCCCGGCGACGCCCTCCTGCTCGAACCGCGCTCCGGCTACGTCTACGAGGTCGTTCCCAAGAGCGAGGTCGAGGAACTCGTCCTCGAAGAGGTCCCCGACATCGGCTACGAGCAGATCGGCGGCCTCGGCGGGCAGATCGAGATGATCCGGGACGCGGTGGAGCTGCCGTACCTCTACCCGGACCTGTTCAAGGAGCACGAGCTGCGTCCGCCCAAGGGCGTCCTGCTCTACGGGCCTCCCGGATGCGGTAAGACGCTGATCGCCAAGGCGGTCGCGAACTCGCTGGCCAAGAAGGTCGCCGAGGTGACCGGTCAGGCCACCGGCAAGAGCTTCTTCCTGAACATCAAGGGTCCCGAGCTGCTCAACAAGTACGTCGGTGAGACCGAGCGGCAGATCCGCCTGGTCTTCCAGCGGGCCCGTGAGAAGGCCAGCGAGGGCACCCCCGTCATCGTCTTCTTCGACGAGATGGAATCCCTCTTCCGCACCCGCGGCTCCGGTGTCAGCTCGGACGTGGAGAACACCATCGTCCCCCAGCTCCTCGCCGAGATCGACGGCGTGGAGGGCCTGCAGAACGTGGTCGTGATCGGCGCCTCCAACCGCGAGGACATGATCGACCCCGCCATCCTGCGGCCCGGCCGGCTCGACGTGAAGATCAAGATCGAGCGTCCGGACGCCGAGGCGGCCAAGGACATCTTCGGCAAGTACCTCACCGAGCGCCTCCCGCTGCACGTGGAGGATCTCGCGGAGCACGGCAAGGACAGGTCCGTCACCGTCCAGAGCATGATCCAGGCGGCGGTGGAACACATGTACGCCGAATCCGAGGAGAACCGCTTCCTGGAAGTCACCTACGCCAACGGCGACAAGGAAGTCCTTTACTTCAAGGACTTCAATTCCGGCGCCATGATCGAGAACATCGTGGGCCGCGCCAAGAAAATGGCGATCAAGGACTTCCTCGACAAGAGCCAGAAGGGGCTTCGGGTCTCCCATCTCCTCCAGGCATGCGTGGACGAGTTCAAGGAGAACGAGGACCTGCCCAACACCACCAATCCGGACGACTGGGCCCGCATCTCCGGAAAGAAGGGTGAGCGGATCGTCTACATCCGTACCCTCGTCACCGGAAAGCAGGGCGCGGACACCGGACGCTCCATCGACACGGTGGCGAACACCGGTCAGTACCTGTAAAAAGCAGGG
Source organism: Streptomyces ziwulingensis (assembly GCF_039542605.1). NCBI lineage: Bacteria > Bacillati > Actinomycetota > Actinomycetes > Kitasatosporales > Streptomycetaceae > Streptomyces > Streptomyces ziwulingensis. The sequence goes on along the minus strand of NZ_BAABIG010000095.1, from coordinate 57,137 downwards.
TGGCTGCGGGTGCCCTCAGCGGGTACCCGCAGCCGACTGTTTTCTGCCGGGCACGGCCGGAGCGGAGCAATGACGGAAATGATCTCCCCACCAGCGCGGCGGCGTTCTAGGCTCTGCCATACCGCCGAGTCGCGCAGTGCGGGGACGGGCACCGCACACGCACCGGAGCGCCAGCGGTACGTGAGCGGCGTCCCCGACCGAGGGCGCCGCCGGGCAAGGAGGGCCGCATGACCGTACGGCGAGTAATGGGCATCGAGACGGAGTACGGGATCTCCGTCCCCGGTCACCCCAATGCCAATGCCATGCTCACCTCGTCCCAGATCGTCAACGCCTACGCGGCGGCGATGCACCGGGCACGGCGGGCGCGCTGGGACTTCGAGGAGGAGAACCCGCTGCGCGACGCGCGGGGCTTCGACCTCGCCCGGGAGACCGCCGACTCCAGCCAGCTCACCGACGAGGACATCGGCCTGGCCAACGTGATCCTCACCAACGGCGCCCGGCTCTACGTGGACCACGCGCACCCCGAGTACAGCTCGCCCGAGGTCACCAACCCGTGGGACGCCGTGCTGTGGGACAAGGCCGGCGAGCGGATCATGGCCGAGGCCGCCGAGCGGGCCGCCCAGTTGCCCGGCGCGCAGTCCATCCACCTCTACAAGAACAACACCGACAACAAGGGCGCCTCCTACGGCACGCACGAGAACTACCTGATGAGGCGGGAGACCCCGTTCTCGGACATCGTGCGCCACCTGACGCCCTTCTTCGTCTCCCGCCAGGTCTTCGCCGGAGCGGGCCGCGTCGGCATCGGCCAGGACGGGCACGAGCACGGCTTCCAGCTCAGCCAGCGCGCGGACTACTTCGAGGTCGAGGTGGGCCTGGAGACGACGCTCAAGCGCCCCATCATCAACACGCGCGACGAGCCGCACTCCGACGCCGAGAAGTACCGCCGGCTGCACGTGATCATCGGGGACGCCAACCTGTCCGAGATCTCGACCTACCTGAAGCTGGGTACGACCGCCCTGGTCCTGTCGATGATCGAGGACGGCTTCATCGCCGTCGACCTCGCCGTCGACCAGCCGGTGCGCACGCTCCACCAGGTCTCCCACGACCCGACGCTGAGGCAGCACGTCACGCTGCGCAGCGGCCGGACGCTCACCGCGGTCCAGCTCCAGATGGAGTACTACGAACTGGCGCGCAAGTACGTCGAGGAGCGGTACGGGGCGGACGCGGACGACCAGACCAAGGACGTCCTGGCGCGGTGGGAGGACACCCTCAACCGCCTGGAGAACGACCCGATGTCCCTCGCCGGCGAGCTGGACTGGGTCGCCAAGCGGGAACTGATGGAGGGCTACCGCCGCCGGGACGACGTCGACTGGGACGCCGCCCGGCTGCACCTGGTCGACCTCCAGTACGCCGACGTGCGCCCCGAGAAGGGTCTCTACAACCGGCTGGCGGCCCGGGGGCGCATGAAGCGCCTGCTGGGCGAGTCCGAGGTCGAGCGGGCCCGTACGAAGCCGCCGGAGGACACCCGCGCGTACTTCCGCGGCCGCTGCCTGGAGCAGTACGCGGACGACGTCGCGGCGGCGTCCTGGGACTCGGTGATCTTCGATTTGCCGGGCCGGGACTCCCTGCAGCGCGTCCCAACCCTGGAACCGCTTCGCGGAACGCGTAATCACGTGAAGGAGCTGCTCGACCGCTGCCGCACGGCGGAGGACCTGGTCAGGGTGCTGTCCGGGAACTGAGTGGGTACCCGGGTCCCCCGGGCCGGACGGGATGGAGAAGGTCGCGTCCGGGAATCATCGAGGTGGTGCCGCACTTGCGAGAAGCGCGGGGCCGATGTCAGACCCGGCTTGTAGGGTCTGATCTTGACCGAGCAACTGTGTCGGGCGAACCGAGCGGGGTGAGGGTGATGGCGACCAAGGACACCGGCGGCGGGCAGCAGAAGGCCACGCGTTCCACCGAGGAGGCCGAGGAGCAGGCGCAGGACGCGCAGGCCACGGAGGACCTCAAGGAGCGCCAGGAGAAGCTGAGCGACGACGTCGACTCCGTCCTGGACGAGATCGACGACGTCCTGGAGGAGAACGCCGAGGACTTCGTGCGGTCCTTCGTGCAGAAGGGCGGCCAGTAGGCCCCGCGGCCGGGCCGGGGGCCGCGTCGCACGCGGCCTCCGCCCGGGCCCCGGAGGGGTCTTCGCGCTTCCGCCCCCGCTTTCGCGCAGGAGGTGGATCACCGCCGCGGGGCGGGTAGGGTCCGTGGCGTACCGTGCTCCGGCCGCACCGCTGAGCCGGGGCACACCCACGAACGGCCCGACGTCGTACGGCGGGCTCTCGCACACATGCATCACGAGCATCAAGTGGAAGGAATCGCGTGGAGGCCAACACTCGTAGCACCGGGCGTCTGCCGGCTGCCTTCCTGACGCCCGGGTCCTCTTCCTTCATGGACTTCCTCGGCGAGCAGCAGCCGGAACTGCTCCCGGGCAAACGGCAGCTTCCGCCGGTGCAGGGTGTGATCGAGGCGCCGCACGGCACCACGATCGTGGCCGTGACGTTCGACGGCGGCGTGGTGCTGGCCGGCGACCGGCGGGCCACCATGGGCAACGTCATCGCGCAGCGGGACATCGAGAAGGTCTTCCCCGCCGACGAGTACTCCGCGGTGGGCATCGCCGGCACGGCGGGCCTGGCCGTGGAGATGGTGAAGCTGTTCCAGTTGGAGCTGGAGCACTTCGAGAAGGTCGAGGGCGCGACGCTGTCCCTGGAGGGCAAGGCGAACCGCCTCTCGACGATGATCCGCTCCAACCTCGGCATGGCGATGCAGGGACTGGCCGTGGTGCCGCTCTTCGCCGGGTACGACATCGACCGCGGCAGGGGCCGCATCTTCTCCTACGACGTGACCGGCGGGCGCTCCGAGGAGCACCACTTCGCCGCCACCGGGTCGGGGTCCGTCTTCGCCCGCGGCGCGATGAAGAAGCTCTACCGCGGCGACCTGAGCGAGGACGAGGCCACCACCCTGGTGGTGCAGGCCCTGTACGACGCGGCGGACGACGACTCGGCGACCGGCGGCCCCGATGTCGCCCGCCGGATCTACCCCATCGTCACCGTGATCACCGACGACGGCTTCCGCCGGCTGACCGACGACGAGTCGTCCGGGATCGCCCGGTCCGTGCTGGAGCGGCGGCTGGAGCAGCCCGACGGCCCGCGGGCCTCGCTCCTCTAGCGGCGAGCCGCTCGCCTTGTTGCCAGGTGGTCCAGTGACTTCGACAGAAAGGGACGGATAACCGGTGTCGACGCCGTTCTATGTCTCACCCCAGCAGGCCATGGCCGACCGGGCCGAGTACGCCCGCAAGGGCATCGCCCGGGGCCGCAGCCTGGTCGTGCTGCAGTTCGCCGACGGCATCGTCTTCGTCGGCGAGAACCCGTCCCGCGCGCTGCACAAGTTCAGCGAGATCTACGACCGGATCGGCTTCGCCGCGGCCGGCAAGTACAACGAGTACGAGAACCTGCGGATCGGCGGCGTGCGCTACGCCGACCTGCGGGGCTACACCTACGACCGGGACGACGTGACGGCCCGCGGGCTCGCCAACGTCTACGCCCAGACGCTGGGCACCATCTTCTCCAGCGCCGCGGAGAAGCCGTACGAGGTGGAGCTGGTCGTCGCCGAGGTCGGGGAGACGCCCGAGGGCGACCAGATCTACCGGCTGCCGCACGACGGTTCCATCGTGGACGAGCACGGGTCGGTGGCGGTCGGGGGCAACGCCGAGCAGATCAGCGGGTACCTGGACCAGCGGCACCGGGACGGGATGACGCTGGCCGAGGCGCTGCGGCTGGCCGTGCAGGCGCTCTCCCGCGACACCAACGGCAGCGAGCGGGAGATTCCCGCCGAGCGCCTGGAAGTGGCCGTGCTGGACCGCAGGCGGCCGCAGAAGCGCAAGTTCAAGCGGATCGTGGGAAGCCAGTTGTCGCGGCTGCTGGAGGAGTCGGGCGGCTCGGCGGCCGCCGAGCCGGACGAGGAGTAGAGGAGCAGCGGCGGGACGACGCCGGCGGCTCACCGCACCGGTGCGGTCGAGCCCCGGACGACAAGCTGTACCGGGATGTCGCCGGCCTCCGGCGTACGGCCGTCCAGGACCGCCAGCAGGGCCCGCATGCCGCGCTCGCCGAACAGCTCCGCGTCCAGCCGGACCGTCGTCAGCTCGGGGTCGATGGCGGTGGCCAGCGCCAGGTCGTCCAGACCGGTGACCGAGAGGTCGTCGGGGACCCGCAGCCCCAGACGGCGCAGCGCCTTGTAGGCACCGGCGGCCAGTTTGTCGTCGTCGCAGACGAGCGCGGTGGGACGGGGGCCGGCCGCCGCGAGAGCGCCGGCCGTGGCCGCCTGCGCGCCCTCGATGGACAGGGGCGCGCGGACCGTGCGCAGTTCGGTGCCCGGGACCGCGGCCAGCCGGGCCGCCAGTTCCCGGGCCCGTACGTCGAAGGTCCAGGACGCCACGTCCGCCGCCAGGTGGAGGAAGCGGCGGTGGCCCAGGGCGAGCAGGTGCTCCGCGATCTGGCGGGCCGCGTCCGCGATGTCGAGGTTCACCGTCGTCGTGCCCAGGCTGCCTTCGGGATCGCTGTCCAGCATCACCAGGGGGAGCTGGTCGCCGCGGATCGCGGTGAGCGCGTCGGCGGCCATCGAGGAGGCGATCACGCCGTCCAGGGCGGCCCGCGCGGAGGCGAAGGGGTCCCGGGCCGGCCCGATGCCCTCGGGCGAGGGGTACAGGACCACGCCGAAGCCGTGCGCGGCGGCCACCCGGGCGGCGCCGGTGTAGACCCCGGCGAAGAACTCCGTGGTCAGGGCCGGCACCACGAGGAGGACGGTGCGGGTGTGGCCCAGGCGCAGGTTGCGGGCGGCCAGATTGGGGCGGTAGCCGAGGTCGTGCGCGGCCTGGCGTACCCGCTCGGCGGTCGGCTCCGAGACCCGTCCGCGCCACTTGTCCCCGAGCACCAGGGAGACCGCGGCCTGCGAGACGCCGGCGGCCTGGGCGACGTCCCTGCTGGTCGGACGCGTGCTGCCTCGTACCACCGTGGGCCCGCTCCTTCGTCTGGACTCGTGAACAGCGGCCATGGTACGTATGGAGCATCTAGTTATACGTACAACGTGCGGGATCGGCGAGGGGAGTCGGGCGTGGCCACGGGGTATCTGGAGATTCTCCGGGCGCGGCATGCCGTCCGGTTGCTGGCCGGCACGCTCGTCGGGCGGCTGCCCAACGCCACGGCGGCGATCGCCATCGTGCTGTTCGTGCGGGCCGAGGGCGGGACGTACAGCCTCGCCGGGGCGCTCGCCGCCGTCTACGGGGTCGCCAACGCCGTGGGGCAGCCCGTGCTCGGCCGGCTGGTGGACCTCTACGGCCAGCCGCGCGTGCAACTGCCCGCGGCCCTCGCGTCGGCGGCGGCGACGGCCGTCTTCGCCTTCACCGGCACCGGGCAGGCGGCGGTGGCCTGCGTCGCGGTCGCCGCGGCGGGCCTCTTCACCCCGCCGCTGGAGGGCGGACTGCGGGCGCTGTGGCCCAGCGTGCTGCCCAAGGAGGGCCAGGTGCACACGGCGTACGCGATGGACGCCGTGGCCCAGGAGGTGATGTTCACCGTCGGGCCGCTGCTCGTGACCCTCTGCGTGGCGCTGTGGTCGGCGCAGGTCGCGCTGATCGTGCTCAACGTGATCGGGGTGCTCGGCGCCCTGTCGGTCGTCGTGTCGCCGCCCGCACGCGCGTGGCGGTCGGCACCGCGCGAGGCGCACTGGCTGGGCGCGCTCAGGTCGCCGGGGCTGCTGGCGCTGCTCGGCGCCTTCCTGTTCGTGGGGGTGGCGCTCGGCTCCATCACGGTCGCGGCCGTGCCGTACGCGGACGAGCGCGGCGGCGACGCCGTGTACGGGTGGCTGATGGCCGCCCTGGGGCTCGGCGCGCTGCTCGGCGGTGCCGGGTACGGGGCGCGGCGGTGGACCGGCGACCCCGCCCGGCGACTGCGGGCGCTGGTGGCTCTCCTGGCGGTGTGTTACCTGCCGCTGACGCTGATGCCGGGCGTGGTAGCCATGGTGCTGCTCACCATGGTCGCGGGGGTCTTCCTGGCGCCGGCCATCGCCTGCGCCTTCGTCCTCGTCGACCGGCACGCGCCCCGGGGCACGGTGACGGAGGCGTTCTCCTGGCTGGTGACCACGTTCACCGTCGGCGCGTCGGTCGGCACCGGGCTGGCGGGGCCGGTCGTGGAGGCGGGCGGCACGCTCTGGGGGTTCGTCCTGCCGGGCGCCGCGGGATTCGTCTCCCTGCTGGTGCTGACGGCCACCGGACGGGTCCTCGCAGCTCCCGCGCGGCAGGCGGTGGTTGCGGCTTCATCGGAAAATGATCCAAACCGTGCCGTCGAACCCCGTTTCAGTTCAGGGGATCGGGCGTAATGTTCAGTCATGGACCGCCGCATTTTCGGGCTGGAGAACGAGTACGGCGTCACGTGCACGTTCAGGGGACAGCGCCGCCTGTCGCCTGACGAGGTGGCGCGGTACCTCTTCCGCCGTGTCGTGTCATGGGGCCGCAGCAGCAATGTCTTTCTGCGCAACGGCGCCCGCCTCTATCTCGACGTCGGATCACATCCGGAATACGCCACACCCGAATGTGACAACGTCACCGAGCTCGTCACCCACGACAAAGCGGGCGAGCGCATTCTGGAGGGACTCCTGGTAGACGCGGAACGACGCCTGCACGAGGAGGGAATCGCGGGTGACGTCTACCTCTTCAAGAACAACACCGACTCGGCGGGCAACTCCTACGGCTGCCACGAGAACTATCTGGTGGCCCGGCACGGGGAGTTCTCCCGGCTCGCGGACATCCTCATCCCGTTCCTGGTGACAAGGCAGCTACTCTGCGGCGCCGGAAAGGTGCTGCAGACGCCGCGCGGTGCCGTGTACTGCGTCAGCCAGCGGGCCGAGCACATCTGGGAGGGCGTCTCCTCGGCGACGACCCGCTCCCGGCCGATCATCAACACGCGCGACGAACCGCACGCCGACGCCGAGCGCTACCGCCGCCTGCACGTCATCGTGGGCGACTCGAACATGTCCGAGACGACCATGCTGCTCAAGGTCGGCGCCACCGACCTGGTGCTGCGCATGATCGAGGCGGGCACCGTCATGCGGGACCTCACCCTGGAGAACCCGATCCGGGCGATCCGCGAGGTCAGCCACGACATCACCGGACGGCGCAAGGTGCGCCTGGCCAGCGGCCGGGAGGCGTCCGCGCTGGAGGTGCAGCGGGAGTACTTCGACAAGGCCGTGGACTTCTGCGAGCGCCGGGGCATCCGCACCGGCACCGTCGAGCAGGTGCTGGAGCTGTGGGGCCGCACCCTGGACGCGATCGAGGCGGAGGATCTCGACCGGATCGGCACCGAGATCGACTGGGTCATGAAGTACAAGCTCATCGAGCGCTACCGGGCGAAGCACAACATGACCATGTCCCACCCCCGGGTCGCGCAGATAGACCTCGCCTACCACGACATCCACCGCCGTCGTGGCCTGTACTACCTGCTGGAGAAGAGAGGCCAGGCGGCCAGGATCGCCAACGATCTGAAGATCTTCGAAGGCAAGTCCGTCCCGCCGCAGACCACTCGGGCCCGGCTGCGCGGCGACTTCATCCGGCGGGCCCAGGAGCAGCGCCGGGACTTCACGGTCGACTGGGTCCATCTCAAGCTCAACGACCAGGCCCAGCGCACGGTCCTGTGCAAGGACCCGTTCCGTTCCGTGGACGACCGGGTGGAGAAGCTCATCGCCGGAATGTGAGAGTCGGACGTGTGACACGTGGGGCGGGACACGTGGTCCGCACGAAATGCCGGAACGCCACACGGGCGCCGTACGTTAGCCGTACGGCGCCCTTCTCACGCCGTAGAGTCTGTGCGCACCCCACCAGCCGAGATCGACCGATTACGAGGCCCCCACCGTGCGCCGACGCTCAGTTCTCATCGCCGTTCCCGCCGGACTGGCCACTCTCGCCGCGTGCGGCGACGACGGGGCCGAATCGAGCGAGGCCGGCGAAAGCGCCTCGCCCTCGGCGTCGGCCACCTCGGCGGCACCGGCGCCCAAGATCGTCGACGGTCCGCTGCCCGCGATCACGGCCGGCACGAAGTTCGACCAGAAGCCGACCGTCGCCAAGGGCTCCGGCGAGCCGTCCTCGCAGCTCGCGGTGAAGACGGTCATCGCCGGCGGCGGCGGCCCGGTCGCCGAGAACGACTTCGTGGCGGCGAACTACCTCGGGCAGATCTGGACCAGCGCGAAGGTCTTCGACAACTCCTACGACCGCAAGACCCCGCTGATCATCCAGCTCGCCCAGGGCAGCATCATCGACGGCTGGCGGTACGCGCTGGCCGGCAAGAAGGTCGGCAGCCGCGTCGAGTTCTCCGTCCCGCCGACCTGGGGGTACGGCGAGCAGGGCAACGAGGACGCGGGGATCAAGGGCACCGACACGCTGGTCTTCGTGGTCGACGTGCAGGACACCTTCAACGGCAGGAGCTCGGCCAAGGGCAAGGAGGTCGCCCAGGACGACATCTCCCTGCCCAAGGTCGGCACCGGCACCGACGGCAAGGCGCCCTCCATCGAGGTGCCCGACGCCGACGCGCCGACGAAGCTCGTCGCGAACTACATCCTGGAGGGCGACGGCGCCGAGGTGGCCGCCGAGGACAGCATCCTCGTCCAGTACAAGGGCGTGCTCTGGGACGGCGGCAAGGAGTTCGACTCGACGTACAGCCGCAAGCAACTGACGTCGTTCTCGTTGCAGCAGGTCGTCAAGGGCTGGGGGCAGGGTCTGACCGGCAAGAAGGTCGGCAGCCGCGTCCTCGTCGTGGTCCCGCCGAAGCTGGGCTACGGCGACAACCCGCCGCAGGGCAGCGGCATCGAGAAGGACTCCGTCCTGGTCTTCTCGGTGGACATCCTGGCGAAGATGTGACGCCCGGAAGATGCGAGACTTGAGTCTGTTGCCTTTCCGTAGACACGCAGGAGCTGAAGACGTGAGCATCGACAAGCCCGAGATCGACTTCCCGGGCGGCGAGCCCCCGGCGGACCTCGAGATCAAGGACATCTGGGAGGGCGACGGCGCGGTGGCCGAGGCGGGCCAGACCGTCACCGTCCACTACGTGGGTGTCGCCTTCTCCACGGGTGAGGAGTTCGACGCGAGCTGGAACCGCGGCGCCCCCTTCCGCTTCCCGCTGGGCGGCGGCCGGGTCATCAAGGGCTGGGACCAGGGCGTGCAGGGCATGAAGGTCGGCGGCCGCCGCCAACTGACCATCCCCGCGCATCTCGCCTACGGCAACCAGAGCCCCACCCCGGCCATCAAGCCCGGTGAGACGCTGATCTTCGTCGTCGACCTGCTCGGCGTCTGAGCCTCGCGCCACGCCGAGGGTGGTCCGCTCGTCGTACCGACCGTGTACGGATCCGATCGGAAACGATCACCTGGGGTCCATGCCTGTCCAGGCATGGGCCCTCGGCTTTTGCCAGGCCACCGCGGGGCGGTACGGTCATCGGTCGTAAGCATCACAAGGAGGCGAAGGGCGTCGATGGCCATTGCCAAGGCCGAGCGGCTGATGAATCTGGCGCTGTGCCTGCTCGGCACCCGCCGGCCGCTCAGCAAGCGCGAGCTGCGCGAGTCCATCGAGGCCTACGTCGAGGCGTTCGGGCCGGCCGGCGGCGTGGCCTTCGGCGGGGAGCAGGGGCCGGTCGGCTCCGACGACGCCTTCAACCGCATGTTCGAGCGGGACAAGGACGACCTGCGTGAGCTGGGGCTGGTCATCGAGACCGTGGAGAGCCTCGACGGCGAGATCGGCTACCTGGCCCGCCGGGACAGCAACCGCCTGCCGCCCATCACCCTCGACGCCGAGGAGGCCGCCGCCCTCGGACTGGCCGCCAAGGTCTGGCAGCAGGCCCGGCTGGCCGGCGCCGCCAGCGGCGCCCTGCAGAAGCTCCGCGCGGCCGGGCTGCCCGAGGACGTCGACCCGTACGAGGCCCATGGTGCGCTGGAGCCGCGCATCCCCGTGCACGAGGCCGCCTTCGAACCGCTGATGCTGGCCTGCCGGGACCGCCGACCGGTCGTCTTCGAGTACCGCAAGGCCACCGCCGCCCGTCCCGAGCCCCGGCAGGTCGAGCCGTGGGCGCTGGAGTGCTGGCGCGGGCACTGGTACCTGGCGGGTTTCGACCGCGACCGCGGTGCCGAGCGGGTCTTCCGGCTCTCCCGGATCACCGGCAAGGTGCGCTCGCGGGTCGGACGGTTCACCGCCCCCGTGCCGGACGTCGTCACCGTCCGCGGGACCGTGGAGAGCTGGGCGGGCGAGACCGCCGACCGCTCCGCGTCGATCCGGCTGCGCACGGGCGCCGGGTACCCCCTTCGGGCGAAGGCCACGGCGGTGCGGGAACTCGGCGACGGCTGGGACGAGTTGGAGATTCCGTACGGGCACGGCCTGGACGCATGGCTGGTGGAGTTCGGGCCGGACGTGGTGGTCCTCGGGCCGGCCGAGCTGCGGGCCGACGTGGTGGACCGGCTGCGCGCCGTCGCCAAGGGCTGAGGGGGAGCGGACAACACAGTGGCAGGCAAACCGGTCAGGACCGTCAACGCCATCGACCAGACCCGGCGGATGCTCTCCCTGGTGACCTATCTCAGGGAACGCCCAGGGGCGCGGATCGAGGACGTCGCGCGCGCCTTCGGGATCACCGAGGACGAACTGGTCTCCGACCTCGACGTGCTGCCCATGTGCGGTACCAGCTTCCGCGGCGGCGACCTGCTCGACATCGACACCGACGGGGAGCGCATCTGGTGGCACAACCCGGCCGCCCTCGGCGCGGACGCCGCCGAGCCGCTGCGGCTCGCCGCCGACGAGGCCACCGCGCTGCTGGTCGCGGCGCGGGCGGTGGCGACCCTGCCCGGTCTGCGCGAGAGCGACCGGCAGGCGCTGCTGCGCGCGACGGCCAAGGTGGAGGCCGCGGCGGGCGAGGTGGCCGGCGCCAGCTCCCGGCTGTCGGTCACCTTCGAGTCCGAGGGCGGGGTCTTCGCCGACGTCGACCGGGCCATCTCCGAGCGGCGCCGCCTGTGGATCCGGTACTACTCCCCGGCCCGGGACGAGGTCACCGAGCGCGAGATCGACCCGATCCGCCTGGTCAGCGTGGGCCACACCTACGTCGAGGCGTGGTGCCGCCGCTCCGAGGCGCGGCGCACCTTCCGGCTCGACCGGGTCGCCGAGATCAAAATCCTCGACGAGCCGTCCGCGCCCCCGCAGATCGAGCCGCGCGACCTGTCCCAGGCGCTGGTGCAACCGGCCGCCGAGGACCCGGAGGTCGTCGTGGAGGTCGGCCCGGGCGGACGCTGGGTCGCCGAGTACTACCCGCACGACCAGGCGGACGAACTGCCCGACGGCGGGCTCCGCATCACCCTGCGCACCCCCGAACCCGCCTCGCTCAAGCGCCTCGCGCTGCGGCTGGGACGGGACGGCCGGATCATCGCGCCGGGCGAGCTGGCCGACACCGCCCGCCGGGCGGCGCGGGAGGCGCTGGCGGCGTACGACGGCGTCGAGACGGTGACGGCCGACGCCGCGCCGGCCGGAGTCGCGGTGCACGCGGCGCAGGACGACGAGCAGGAGCGGGTGCTGTGAGCGAGTCGGTGACGCCCGGTGCGACGGGCGTGACGGTGGCGTCCGCGTTCGCCGGGATGCGCGGCGTGGCGCCGGTGGTCTTCCGGGCGGGCTGTCCGGAGTGCCGGGGCAGTTTCGAACTGGCCGCGAGCGCACTGCGCCTGGCCATCGGCGCCACGGACCGTACGACGTTCTACTCGTTCACCTGCCCCGACTGCGACACGGCCGTCCGCAAGCCGGCGGGGGAGCGGATCGTGGAGCTGCTCACCGGCGGCGGGGTGCGGACCCTGCGGCTGCACCCCACGGTTTAGGACCGGGGCGGCGGGACGGTCTAGGCTCGGACCCATGTTCTGGCCGATGCTCGCGATTGCCATGGGGTTTCTGGGTCTCGCCGTCCTCGGCGTGCTCGCCGTGAGGGTGTTCGTGGAGGCGCAGCGGCTGGGCCGGCAGGTCTCCGACTCGACCCGGCGGATCAACCGGGCCGCGGAGGACCTGGAGCGGGCCGGCGCACGGGTGGGCCGGACCGTGGACGCCCTCTGACCGGTCCGCCGCAACGGGTCCGGGCAGTCACCGGCGGTGGTCCCCGGGGCGCACGTCAGGGAGCTGTGCGTCGTCGACGCGTCACGCCGGGGTCGGCTGTGACTTACGTTTTGCGCCGCTTCGCCCTGTCATCCGGCTGGCCCGTGCGGGTACGCTGCTGGTCGCGGACCGGAAAAACGAGGCCCGGCCGCGGACGGGAGTACGCACAGGGATTGCCTCGCGTTCACCCCTGAGCGTTACGATCGCTGCACAGCATGGCCGTTCAGACGTGTGTCCGATCGGTCGGACAGCACCCCCCAGCCGCCTCGGTGAGAAGGTAAAGACTTATGTTCGGAAGGCTCGGCGCCCCCGAGATCATTCTCATCCTCGTCGTCATCATCCTGCTGTTCGGCGCGAAGAAGCTTCCGGACATGGCGCGTTCGCTCGGCAAGTCCGCGCGCATCCTCAAGAGCGAGGCCAAGGCGATGAAGGACGACAAGTCCAGCGCCGCCCCCGCCCCGGCGGACCCGCCCAACCCGGACGGGCAGTCCGCGTCCCACCGCACCATCCAGGCCGCCCCCGGCGACGTGACCAGTTCCCGCCCGGTCACCGAGCCGACGGACACGAGCAAGCGCTGACGCGGGGCCGGTGACCTCCGGCCCGCCCGCACGAGATGGGAACGTGGGTTGCTGAAGTCCGCCCGCATCAAGGAGAAGGACCCCGAGGGGCGGATGCCCCTCGCGGAACACCTTCGTGAGCTACGCAACCGGCTCGCGAAGGCGATGCTGGCCATCATCGCCGTCACGGTAGTGGCCGCCTTCTTCTACAACGACATCATCAACCTCATCACCCGGCCGATCCTCGACTCGGTCGGCTGTGGCCAGAGCTTCGAACAGCTCGCCAAGTCGACGTCCGAGGAACCCTGCGCGCAGATCACCATCAACGGTCTGCTCACGCCGTTCACGCTGGCCCTGAAGGTGTCGCTGATGGCCGGCGTCGTCCTGGCCTCGCCGGTCTGGCTGTACCAGCTCTGGGCGTTCGTCGCGCCCGGTCTGCACGGACACGAGAAGAAATACGCCTTCGCCTTCGTCGGCACCGGCGCCCCGCTCTTCCTCGGCGGCGCGTACTTCGCGTACACGGTCCTGCCGACCACGGCCGAGGTACTGCTCGACTTCACCCCGGACAGCACCTCGAACCTGCTGCCGCTGGACGACCTGCTCGACCTCGTCACGCGCATGGTGCTCGTCTTCGGGCTCTCCTTCGAGCTTCCGCTGCTGCTGGTGTTCCTCAACCTCACCGGAGCGATCACCGGCAAGCGGATGCTCGGCTGGTGGCGAGCGATGATCATGGGCATCACCGTGTTCGCGGCCATCGCCACACCCAGCACGGACCCGCTGACCATGCTGGCGCTGGCCGGGCCGATCTGGATCCTGTACTTCGCGGCGGTCCTCTTCTCGCTGCTGAACGACCGCCGCCGACGCCGTCGTGACGCCCTGGGCCCCGCCGACGACGAGGCGTCCGACCTGGACCTCACCCCCGAGGACATCGGCGAGATCGAGCCCGTGACCACGGCTCCCGCCCTGCCCGAGCAGTCCCGGACCGACCGGGTCAACGGGTACGACGACGTGACCTGAGCGAGCGGGTCGACGGATACGACGACGTGACCTGAAGGCCGTGACCGAGCCGCGCCCGCGACCAGCGGCGCGGCCCGGCCCGAAGCCCCTGATCTGCGGTTCCGGTCCCCCGGAGAGATCCGATCCGGATAATGATCGTCCTGTTGTCGGTGCGGCCCGGTACGCTCGAAAGCACGATGACAGAGGATCTCTCACCGGCCGAGCGTTACGCGGCAGCCCGTCTGCGCGCTGCCGAGCAGGCCACCGCGCTCGCCGCCTTCCGCGAGATGTACGACTTCGGCCTCGACCCCTTCCAGATCGAGTCCTGCCAGGCGCTTGAGGCGGGGAAGGGCGTCCTGGTGGCCGCGCCCACCGGATCCGGCAAGACGATCGTCGGCGAGTTCGCCGTGCACCTCGCCCTCCAGCAGGGCAAGAAGTGCTTCTACACCACGCCCATCAAGGCACTCTCCAACCAGAAGTACGCCGATCTGTGCCGCCGCTACGGCGCCGACAAGGTCGGTCTGCTCACCGGTGACAACAGCGTGAACTCGGGCGCCCCGGTGGTCGTGATGACCACCGAGGTCCTGCGGAACATGCTGTACGCCGGCTCGCAGACCCTCCTCGGCCTCGGATACGTGGTCATGGACGAGGTGCACTACCTCTCCGACCGCTTCCGCGGCGCCGTCTGGGAGGAAGTGATCATCCACCTCCCCGAGTCGGTGACGCTGGTGTCGCTGTCGGCGACCGTGTCGAACGCCGAGGAGTTCGGCGACTGGCTCGACACCGTCCGGGGCGACACCGAGGTGATCGTCTCCGAGCACCGGCCCGTGCCGCTCTTCCAGCACGTGCTGGCCGGCCGGCGGATGTACGACCTGTTCGAGGAGGGGGAGGGCCAGAAGAAGGCCGTCAACCCCGACCTGATGCGCATGGCCCGCATGGAGGCCAGCCGCCCGTCGTACCAGGACCGCAGGCGCGGCCGTGCCATGCGCGAGGCCGACCGGGAGCGGGAGCGCAGACAGCGGTCCCGGATCTGGACGCCGAGCCGGCCGGAGGTCATCGAGCGGCTCGCCGCCGAGGGACTGCTGCCGGCCATCACCTTCATCTTCAGCCGCGCGGGCTGCGAGGCCGCCGTCCAGCAGTGCCTGCACGCCGGGCTGCGGCTCAACGACGAGGACGCGCGGGAGCGGGTGCGCGCCCTGGTGGAGGAGCGCACGGCCGCCATCCCGCCCGAGGACCTGCACGTCCTCGGGTACTACGAGTGGCTGGAGGGCCTGGAGCGCGGTCTCGCCGCCCACCACGCGGGCATGCTGCCGACCTTCAAGGAGGTCGTCGAGGAACTGTTCGTACGCGGCCTGGTCAAGGCCGTCTTCGCCACCGAGACCCTGGCGCTCGGCATCAACATGCCGGCCCGCTCCGTCGTCCTGGAGAAGCTGGTCAAGTGGAACGGCGAGCAGCACGCCGACATCACTCCCGGCGAGTTCACCCAGCTCACCGGCCGGGCCGGACGGCGCGGCATCGACGTCGAGGGACATGCCGCCGTGCTGTGGCAGCGCGGCATGAACCCCGAGCACCTCGCCGGCCTGGCCGGCACCCGCACGTATCCCCTGCGCTCCAGCTTCAAGCCGTCGTACAACATGGCGGTCAACCTGGTCGAGCAGTTCGGCCGGCACCGCTCGCGCGAACTGCTGGAGACGTCGTTCGCGCAGTTCCAGGCGGACAAGTCGGTCGTCGGGATCTCCCGCCAGGTGCAGCGCAACGAGGAGGGACTGGACGGCTACAAGGAGTCCATGACCTGCCACCTCGGCGATTTCGAGGAGTACGCGCGGCTGCGCCGCGAGCTGAAGGACCGCGAGAACGAGCTGGCCCGGCAGGGCATGGCCCAGCGGCACGCCGAGGCCGCCGTGGCGCTGGAGAAGCTCAAGCCGGGCGACGTCATCCAGGTGCCCACCGGCAAGTACGCGGGCCTCGCCCTGGTGCTCGATCCCGGCCTGCCCGCCGGGCGGTCCAACGGCCACCGCGGCTTCGACCACCAGGACGGTCCGCGCCCGCTGGTGCTGACCGCCGAGCGCCAGGTCAAGCGGCTGGCGTCGATGGACTTCCCGGTGCCGGTCGAGCCGCTGGAGCGGATGCGCATCCCCAAGTCGTTCAACCCGCGCTCGCCGCAGTCGCGACGGGACCTCGCCTCCGCGCTGCGCACCAAGGCCGGGCACATCACGGCGGACCGGCACCGCAAGAAGCGCTCCCCCGCGGCCGACGACCGGGAGATCGCCCGGCTGCGCAAGGCCCTGCGCGCCCATCCCTGCCACGGCTGCGACGACCGCGAGGACCACGCCCGCTGGGCCGAGCGCTACCACCGCCTGATGCGTGACACCTCGCAGCTCGAACGCCGGATCGAGGGGCGCACGAACACCATCGCGCGCACCTTCGACCGCATCGTGGCGCTGCTGACCGAGCTGGACTACCTGCGCGCCGACGAGGTCACCGTGCACGGCAAGCGGCTCGCCCGGCTCTACGGCGAGCTGGATCTGCTGGCCAGCGAGTGCCTGCGCGAGGGGGTGTGGGAGGGACTGGGTCCGGCCGAGCTGGCCGCCTGTGCCTCGGCCCTGGTGTTCGAGTCCCGGGTCGCCGACGACGCGATGGCGCCCAAGGTGCCCTCCGGGGCGGCGAAGGCGGCGCTCGGCGAGATGGTGCGCATCTGGGGCCGGCTCGACGCGCTGGAGGAGGAGTTCCGGATCACCCAGACCGAGGGGGTCGGCCAGCGCGAGCCGGACCTCGGCTTCGCCTGGGCGGCCTACATGTGGGCGTCCGGGAAGGGCCTCGACGAGGTGCTGCGCGAGGCGGAGATGCCGGCCGGTGACTTCGTGCGCTGGTGCAAGCAGGTCATCGACGTGCTCGGCCAGATCGCCGCCGCCGCGCCGAGAGAGCACTCCACGGTGCCGAAGAACGCGCGCAAGGCGGTCGAGGAACTGCTGCGCGGGGTGGTCGCCTACTCGTCGGTGGGGTGACCCGCCGGCGCCCCGCCGCCGTTCCGGCGGGGCGACCGCGTGCGGTGCGTGCGGTGCGTGCGGTGCGTGCGGTGTGAAGGCGCCCGAGTCCTGGTGACTCGGGTGCCTTCGTCATATCCGGGACCACTCCTTCACTCGTTACGGTGAGTGACATTCGCACGCTCGTCCGTGGATACTTTACGTGTTCGGTCCATTCCACAGCGTGTAAATGGGGTCGAGGGTACCCCTGTCCGGATGTCCGTTTCAGGTGGTTGCTGAAGATGACACGGCGGTGATCCGCCCGGAATAGGCTCGGCCCGCAGCGCACCGAGTCGAGCTGAATTTTCGTGCGCTTGTTCCTCATGTGCAGAAGATCCGGACAATCCCATGACATACCCCCCGACGAACTCCCCCATCCCTGTCGATTCGTTTCCAGAGGGCCTACATGGTGAGTGTTGAATCCCCTCCCGGTCGCCGCGAACTGCCGTACGCGCGAGCACTGTTGTTGCCGGCCATACTGATGGCCGCGGTGACCGGAGCCGCCGTCGCCGCGGTGACGGAGCCGGCCCGGCTCGCCGTCGGTTTGTGCGGTTCCCTCGCCACGCTCCTGGTGATCGTGACGGGCACCGAAGTGGTGCGTCGCGGACGCGCCCTGCGCACCCAGCGGGCCGAGCAGGCCCGTCACCGCGCGTACCTGGAACGGCGGATCGCCGGTAACGACGAGGAGATGGCCTGCCTCGTCGACGAGGTGCTCCCCGCCGCCCTGCACTACCTGCGTCGCGGGAACACCCCGCGCGAGGTGATGCTCCACCTGGCGGACCTGCACCCGGCGGGCGCCGACCTCCGGGAGCCGCAGCGGGGGCTGATCCGGCAGGTGGTCGAGATCATCGACCACGAGGAGGCACTGCGCGACTCGGCCGCCCGCTCCTTCGTCGACGTCGCCCGGCGGGTCCAGGCCATCGTCCACCAGCAGAACAACGAACTGCGGGAGATGGAGGAGGACCACGGCCGCAACCCCGAGGTCTTCGACGACCTGCTGCGCATCGACCACGGCACCGCGCTGATCGGCCGCCTCGCCGACTCCGTCTCCGTTCTCGGCGGCGGCCGGCCCGGACGCCAGTGGCCGCAGCCGGTGGCGCTCTACAGTGTGCTGCGCGGCGCCATGTCCCGGATCCTGGAGTACCGCCGCATCCACCTGGCCTCCATCGCCAAGGTCAACATCAAGGGCACCGCGGTCGAGCCGGTCATCCACGCGGCGGCGGAACTGCTCGACAACGCCACCCGCTACTCCCCGCCCAACACCAAGGTCAACGTCACGGCGACCGAGGTGCAGACCGGTGTCGCCATCGAGATCGAGGACGCCGGCGTCAACCTGAGCGAGGAGTCCCGGCTGCGCATCGAGGGCATGCTGGAGGCCGCCAAGCGCGGCACCGACCTCCAGGACCTCGCCGCCAACCCGCGCCTCGGCCTCTCCGTCGTCGGCCGCCTGTGCACGACCTACAACATGCAGGTCTCCCTGCGGGCCTCGGCCTACGGCGGCGTCCGGGCCATCCTCATCGTGCCGAGCGACATGATGACCAACGAGCCCGGCGTCGGACTCGCCCACGGCATCGGCGCCACCTCGATCCCCCAGCCGGGACCGGACGCGCTCGAAGGCCCCGCGCGCAAGCCCAAGAAGCGCCGCCCCACCAGCCCGCGGCTCCCGGCCGGGGTGTCCCTGGAGGACGACGTCCCCGAGGTCACCGAATGGACGGCCGGCGGTCTGCCGCAGCGCCGCAGCCGGATGAAGACGCCGCTCAGCCAGCGCCTCGCCGAACAGGCCGTCTTCGAGCGCGCCGAGGCCGAGCGGGAGGCCCGCGAGGCCGCCGAGCGGGCCCGCGACGCCGCCTGGAACACCTCCGGGCCGGAGCCGGAGAAGGAGCCCGAGGAGGAGCCCCCGCCGGGACTGTGGGTCGAGGCCTTCTGGGAGGGGCTCAAGGGCGACCCGGACCCCGACGCGTTCACCCAGCCGCCCCATGAGCCGGCCCATGCCCCGGCCGACGACGAGGGAGACCGCAAGTGATCGAGCAGCAAGGCAAGTTCGACTGGATGCTCAGGGATCTCTACGACGGCGTCCCGGGCATCGAGATGATCGTGGTGCTCTCGGCCGACGGACTGCGCATCGCCCGCTACTCCGGCGATCCGGACGCCGCCGACCGTGTCGCCGCCGCCTGCGCGGGCCTGCAGAGCCTGGCCGGCGCCGTGGCCCACGAGATCCCGGAGAGCGACGGCCGGATGAAGCTGGTCATCATCGAGATCAACGGCGGCTACTTCTACCTCATGGCCGCCGGCCCCAACGCCTACCTGGCGGTGCTCTCCGACATCACCTGCGAACCCGGCCGGATGAGCAACCGCATGCGGGACCTGGTCGCCCGCATCGGCCCCCATCTGACCAGTCCCGCCCGGCGCAACGGGCAGAGCGTATGACTCCTCCCAGGCGCCGGAGGCGATCCCCCCAGGAAGAGCCGCCCACCCCGCCCCCCGCGCGGAACGCCTCGTCCACGGGGAGCAGAAAGGGCAACCCCGAACGGCTGTTCGTCATCGGCGGCGAAGGGGGCGGCGACCGCGCGGACATCGACCTGGTGACGCTGATCGTGGCGCGCACCGATCCACCGGCGTCCGCCACTCCGGAGCAGGCCGCTCTGCTCCGGCTGTGCGTGGCGCCGCTGTCCACGGCGGAACTGTCGGCCTATCTGGGGCTGCCGTTCAGCGTGGTGACCGTACTGCTCACCGACATGCTGACCGCCGAGCTGGTGCAGGCCCGCGCCCCCATCGTCCGGCAGAAGGTCGCCGACCGATCTCTCCTCGAAGCGGTGATGCATGGACTTCAAAAACTCTGACACGCTCCCCGGCCCGCGCACGGAGGACCGGCTGCCGCACACCGCCGAGGCGGCCGTGAAGATCGTCATCGTGGGCGGCTTCGGTGTCGGCAAGACCACCATGGTCGGATCGGTCAGCGAGATCAGGCCACTGACCACCGAAGAGACCATGACCCAGGCCGGCGTCGGGGTCGACGACAACTTCGGTTCCGACTCCAAGACGGCCACCACCGTCGCCATGGACTTCGGCCGGATCAGCATCACGGACCAACTGGTGCTCTACCTGTTCGGCACCCCGGGCCAGGAGCGTTTCTGGTTCCTGTGGAACGGGTTGTTCGAGGGTGCGCTCGGCGCGGTCGTGCTGGTCGACACGCGCCGGCTGGAGGTCAGTTTCGACGTCATGGGGAGGCTGGAGGAGCGCGGGGTGCCGTTCGTCGTCGCCGTCAACACCTTCCCGGACGGGCCGCAGTACCCCCTCGCCGAACTGCGCACCGCCCTCGACCTGTCCGAGGAGATCCCCATCGTCGAGTGCGACGTGCGGCGCAGGGCCTCCAGCCGGGACGTCCTGATGACCCTGATGCGTTTTCTGCACTCCCTCGCCCTGACCGGCTCACTCAACTGACGTCATGCGCCTGCCGCCTGCTGCCCGCCACTTGCCGCCTGCCGCTCGACGCCCGACGACCGTTTCGCCGACCCCCCACACCGGGCCCATGACACCGGTTCCACCACAGCTTCGGAGCGACACCTGTGACGCCTGAATCCCACTCCCTGACCGGAACGGGCGACTCCGCGCTCGTTCCGCCCCCGGGTTGCCCCGCGCACGGCCTCGGACCCGGTGGTCTGCACCGGCTCCACGAGGCGGAGGACCTGGAGGAGCTGTACGAGCGGCTCCGCGAACGGTACGGCGCGGTGGCGCCCGTGCTGCTCCACGACGACGTGCCGATGTGGGTCGTCCTCGGCCACTCGGAGAACCTGCACATGGTGAGCACGCCCGCGCAGTACTGCCGGGACAGCCGCATGTGGAACCCGCTCAAGGAGGGGATGGTCAAGTCCGACCACCCCCTCATGCCGCACATCGCCTGGCAGCCCATCGCCTCCCACGCGGAGGGCGACGAGCACAAGCGGCTCCGCGGCGCGGTCTCGGGCGCCATGTCCACGATCGACTTCCGCAGTCTGCGCCGGCACATCAGGCGGCACACCCAGCGCCTGGTCAACCGGTTCTGCGAGCAGGGCGGCGCCGATCTGGTCGGCGACTTCGCCGAGCATCTGCCGATGGCCGTGATGTGCGAGCTGCTCGGCATGGCCGACGAGTACGACGACCGGCTCGTGGAGGCGGCCCGCGACGCGCTCAAGGGCACCGAGACGGCGATCGCCAGCCACACCCACGTCATGGAGGTCCTCGGCCGGCTCACCACGCGCCGCCGTGTCCACCCCGCCGAGGACTTCACCACCCACCTCATCAACCACCCGGCCGGGCTCACCGACGAGGAGGTCCGGGAGCACCTGAGGCTGGTCCTCTTCGCCGCCTACGAGGCGACCGTCAACCTGCTCTCCAACGTGCTGCGCGTGGTGCTCACCGACCCGGGCTTCAGGGCCCAGCTCAGCGGTGGCCAGATGACGGTGCCGGAGGCGGTCGAGCAGTCCCTGTGGGACGAGCCGCCGTTCAGCACCATCTTCGCCTACTTCGCCAAGCAGGAGACGGAGTTGGGCGGGCAGCGGATCCGCCAGGGCGACGGGCTGCTGTTCGGTATCGCGCCGGGCAACGTCGACCCGCGGATCCGTCCCGACCTGGACGCCAGCATGCAGGGCAACCGGTCCCACCTCGCCTTCGGCGGCGGCCCGCACGAGTGCCCCGGCCAGGACATCGGACGCGCGATCGCCGACTCCGGGGTCGACGCGCTGCTGATGCGGCTGCCGGACGTCGAGCTGGACTGCGACGAGGACGAGCTGCGCTGGCGTTCCTCCATCGCCTCCCGGCATCTGGTGGAGCTGCCGGTGCGGTTCGAGCCCAAGCCGCCGCAGGACGTGACGCAGGCGCCGAGCCACGCTCCCCTGCCGCGGCAGCGCGCGGACTGGCATGTCGGTGCTCCGCTGCCCTGGCAGACAACAGTCGTGTCACAGCCGGAACCGGCCGGCGCGTGGCCGAAGCCGCGGCGACCCGAGTCACCCCGGCCGCGGCCGACCGCCGCGGACCACGCCGCTCCGGCTCCGGCGCCGGCGTCCGCGGCGGCGCCCGTGTCGGCCCCGGAAGCGGTCCGTCCGACGGGGGCCTGGCAGCGTTTCCTGCGCTGGTGGCGTGGTTACTGACCGGCGGCCCAGTCGTCGTAGGAGTCCCACGCGGTCAGCCGCCGGGTGCTGCGGAAGCGGTGGTCCAGGCCCGTGACCGGATCGGTGAAGGCCAGTTCCCGGGCGAGCAGTTGCAGCGGGCGCCGGAAGTCGCCGGCCGGTCCGGGGCCGGTCACCTCGGGGTAGAGCGGATCACCGAGGATCGGGACGCCGAGCGCGCTCATGTGGACGCGCAGTTGATGCGTCTGGCCGGTCTCCGGGACCAGTCGGTAGCGGGCCCGTCCGGTTCCCGGCCCCGGACGCCGGCCGACCAGTTCGACGCGGGTCACGGCGTTCGGCTCGCCCTCGGTCTCCCGGGCGGTCAGCACCCCGCGCTCCTTCACGATCCGGCTGCGTACGGTGCGGGGCAGGGCGAGCGCGGGGTCGTACGCGGCGACGGCCTCGTACTCCTTGTGGACGCGGCGGTCACGGAACAGTGTCTGGTAGGTGCCGCGTTCCTCGGGGCGCACGGTGAACAGCACCAGTCCGGCGGTGAGCCGGTCGAGCCGGTGCGCGGCGGTGAGGGCCGGGAGGCCCAGCTCGCGGCGGAGCCGGGCCAGCGCGGTCTGGGTGACGTGGCTGCCCCGGGGGGTGGTGGCCAGGAAGTGCGGCTTGTCGGCGACGACGATGTGGGCGTCGCGGTGGCGCACCTCCAGCGGGAAGGGCACGGGGACCTCGGCGGGCAGCGGGCGGTGGAACCACACGTACGTCCCCGGCCGGTACGGCGCCTCGGCCGGCACCGGGGTTCCGTCCGCCCCGACCACGAGTCCGGCGTCGAGCAGTGACGCGACGACTCCTTCCCCGGCGCCGGACAGCCGGGCGACGAGGTAGGCGCCCACGGTGGTCCACTCCGTCGCCGCGGGCAGCCGCACCCGGACGGGGTCGACCCCGTCGTGCTGGGGGAGCGGGGAGGGCGGGGGCGGGGTGCGGCGTCTCATCGTCGGCCAGGGTACGAGGCGGTGGCCGCCGCCGGAAAACCGCTGGGCCGGCGCGGACGGCGTCGACACAATGCGGGGCATGCCGTATCTGACTACTCCGGTCCTGCCGGCGGGAACGTTCTGCCGCCGGCCCCAGCCCACCCTCACCACCGGCGACGGGCTGCTGCTGCGCCCCTGGCGGGAGGAGGACGCGCCCGCCGTCCACGCCGCCTTCCAGGACCCGGTGATGCACCAGTGGCACATCCGGGCCGCCGACTCGGTGGACGAGGTGTGCGGCTGGATCGCCGACTGGCGGCGGGCCTGGGAGGAGGAACGGAACGCGCAGTGGGCGGTCACCGACGAGGCCGGCGGCCGACTGCTAGGCAGAGTGGCCCTGCGCGACGTCCTGCTCGGCGACGGTACGGCCGAGGTGGCCTACTGGACCGCGGCCGAGGCCCGGGGGAAGGGCGTCGCCGGGCGCGCGACCGAGACGCTCGCCCACTGGGCCCTGGACGAGGTCGGCTTCCACCGGCTGGAACTGAGCCACGCCGCCGCCAACGAGGCGTCCTGCCGGGTCGCCGCACGGACCGGCTTCGCCCTGGAGGGCGTCAAACGCAGCGCCCTGCTCCACCCCGACGGCTGGCACGACATGCATCTGCACGCGCGGGTGCGCGGGTAGCGGCCGGGCACGGTGTCGGCCAGGCACGGGNGGGGCCGGGCACGGAGGCGGGGCCGGGCACGGAGGCGGGGCCGGGCACGGAGGCGGGGCCGGAGCACGGGGGTGGAGGCGGGGGCCGGAGACCGACCGACGATGCCCGGCCGGGCCTGACCGGCCGGCCGGTCGATCACGCGGCGGACGCGAGGGCGGCCGGTCACGCGGCGGACACGCGGGGGCGCCGCGCCCTCCGCTACGCGGCGGACGCCGGGGCGCCGCCCTCCTGCTCCGCCTCGATCCGCGCGTTCCACTCCCGCTTCGAGGACTGCCAGCCGTCCTCGTTGTGGCCGAGGCGCCAGTACCCGGAGATGGACAGGTCCTCGCGGGCGATCTCGCGCTCGACGCGGAGCAGCTTGCGCAGTTCCTTGACGCTTCCCGCCTCGCCGTGCACGAACGCGTGCACCCGGCCCTCGGGGAAGTCCAGCCCGCGGACGACCTCGATCAGGGCCTCGCCGGCCGGGCGGTCGCCGCGGTGCAGCCAGCGGACCTCCACGTCGGAGTCGATCTTCTGCTCCTCCTCGGGGCCCGCCACCTCCACGAACGCGAAGGCCCGGGTGCCGGCCGGCAGCGCCTCCAGTGAACGGGCGATCGCGGGCAGCGCGCTCTCGTCGCCGGCCAGCAGGTGCCAGTCGGCGGCGGGGTCGGGGGAGTAGGCGCCGCCGGGGCCCATGAAGCGGATCAGCTCGCCGGGCCGGACGTCGCGCGCCCAGGGGCCGGCCAGGCCCTCGTCACCGTGGATCACGAAGTCCAGCGACAGTTCACGCTGCTGGGCGTCCCAGTGCCGCACGGTGTAGGTCCGGGTCACCGGCCACTGCTCGCGCGGGAACTCCTCGCGGATCCGCTCCATGTCGAACGGCTCCGGATAGGTGGCGCCGCCGGACGGGAAGAGGAGTTTCACGTAGTGGTCGGTGCACGTGTCCGCCGAGAAGGCGGCCAGTCCCGCACCGCCGAGGACCACGCGCTGCATGTGCGGGGTCAGCCGCTCGGTACGGACGACCTCCGCGGTGTGCGGCGTGCGCGGCTTGCGTCCCGGTCGCTCTGCCATGACGGCCTCCCTGTCACTCAGTTAGGTACACCTAAGTTAGCATCCCTCCCTGTGTGACATCCGTGGTGCGAAACCCACGAATTCCCGCGTTCCCGCGCCCGGCCGCCCGGTCCCCCCGCCCGGTCCCCCCGCCCGGGCTCCCGCCCGAGCCGGGCGCCCAGCCCGCACCCTACGACTTCCCGTGGCCGGGGCCGCGACGCACCGCGCAACCATTGGTTGTCCGGTGGCGCGGGGTCAGGACGCGAGCGTCGTGAGCAGCCGTTCCAGTGATCCGCCCAATCCCCAGCGGGCCGCGAGGGCGGCCAGGGCCACGGGGTCGCGCGGCGTGTGCGGCAGCGCGGTGTCGACCTCCGGCAACGGGACGTCGGCCGCCACCCGGACCACCTTCGGGGCCACCGCCAGATACGGCCGGGCCTCGTCCAGGCGCCTGCGCTGCGCCGGAGTGAGCCCGGAGCCCGGGTCACCCACGGCGGCCAGGATCCCGGCCAGGTCCCCGAACCGGTCCAGCAGTCTGGCCGCCGTCTTCTCGCCCACCCCCGGCACACCGGGCAGGCCGTCGCTCGGGTCGCCGCGCAGCAGCGCCAGGTCGGCGTAGCCGCCGCCGTCGACGCCGTACTTCTCGCGCAGGAACGCCTCGTCGGTGAGCTGGAGGGTGCCGACGCCCTTGATCGGATAGAGGACGCGCACCCCGCGGGCGTCGTCGACGAGTTGGTAGAGGTCGCGGTCGCCGGTGACGATGTCGACCGGGCCGGTCGCCCGCGCGGTGAAGGTGCCGATCACGTCGTCCGCCTCGTACTCGGGGACGCCGACGCGGGCGATGCCGAGGGCGTCGAGGACCTCCTCGATCACCGGTACCTGCGGGGAGAGGGTGTCGGGCACCTCCTCCGCGTCGGGTCCGGCGGCGCGCTCCTCGGCGACGCGGTGCGCCTTGTAGGAGGGGATCAGGTCCACCCGCCACCGCGGTCGCCAGTCGGCGTCCATGCAGGCCACCAGGTGGCCGGGCCGGTGGTCCCTCACCAGGCGGTCGATGAAGTCGAGCAGTCCGCGCACCGCGTTCACCGGTGTGCCGTCGGGGGCCTTCACGGAGTCCGGGACGCCGAAGTAGGCGCGGAAGTAGAGGGAGGCGGTGTCGAGGAGCATGAGTCGTCCGGTCACGCCCCGCATCATGCCGCAGGCCACTGACAGAAGACGCGGAACTCCGGGTGGGCGCGGGTGGGCCATTACCGCCACCCAATGGCCCGTGTCCGCCAAATGGACTCGAAGTGAACCAAGTCACTCTTGTGTTTGACGGATAAGGAACAGGGCAGGTGCGCTGCCGGGCGGAAGCTGGTTGATTCGTTCAACTGTTAGCCAGACTTCATATCGCCCTTGTCCCTGTTCCCGAGGCAAGAGGTAAGCGTGTCAGCCAGGCTTGAGGCCGAGCACCTGTACAAGGTTTTCGGCAGACGACCCGACCAGGCAGTCGAACGACTGCGCCAGGGAGCCGACCGGGAGGAACTCCGCGCCGACGGCATCACCCCAGCCGTGATCGACGCGTCCTTCACCGTGGAACCGGGCGAGATCTTCGTCGTCATGGGCCTGTCCGGGTCCGGTAAGTCCACGCTGCTGCGCATGCTCAACGGCCTGCTGGAGCCGACCGCCGGGCACGTCCGCTTCGGCGGCGAGGACCTGACGGAGCTCGGCGACCGCGGCCTGCGCGAGGTCCGCTCCAAGAAGATCAGCATGGTCTTCCAGCACTTCGCTCTCTTCCCCCACCGCAGCGTGCGCGACAACGCCGCCTACGGCCTGGAAGTGCAGGGCGTGCCCCGCGCCGAGCGCGAACGCCGCGCCGACGAGGCGCTCGCCCTGTGTGGCCTGGCCGGCTGGGAGAAGTCCTGGCCCGACGAGTTGTCCGGCGGTATGCAGCAGCGCGTCGGCCTCGCCCGCGCGCTCGCCACCGACGCCGACCTGCTGCTGATGGACGAGTCCTTCAGCGCGCTCGACCCGCTGATCCGGCGCGACATGCAGGACCAGTTGCTGGAGCTGCAGAAGACGCTGAAGAAGACCATCGTCTTCATCACCCACGACCTCAACGAGGCCATGCGCCTGGGCGACCGCATCGCGGTGATGCGCGACGGCCGCATCGTGCAGATCGGCTCCGCGCAGGACATCCTCATCCGCCCGGCCAACGACTACGTCGCCTCGTTCACCCAGGACGTCGACCGCTCCCGGGTGCTCACCGCCGGCGCGGTCATGGAGACCGACGTACGCGGCGACGAGGCCGACTGCGGCTGCGAGACCGCGGCGCCCGGCACGTCGTTCACCGAGCTGTGCGCGATCAGCGCCCGGGTGCCGCACCCGGTGGCCGTGCTCGACGGCGACCGGCTCGTCGGCGTCGTCCCGCGCCAGCGCCTGATCGGCTTCCTCGGCGACGAGCAGGCCGACCCCGGCACCTGCGACTCGCCGCGGGACAAGGGCGGCGAAAAGGTGATGGCCCGTGCCTAGGATTCCGCTCGGCGACTGGGTCAACGACGTGGTCGACTGGCTGCTCGGCCACGTCGCCTGGCTCTTCGACTTCCTCAAGACCGTCTTCACGGGCACCTACGACGGTATCGACGCCGTCCTCCAGGCGCCCCACCCGCTGCTCCTGGCCGGCATCTTCGCCGTCCTCGCCTTCTGGCTGCGCGGCACCCTGGCCGGTGTCCTCACCTTCGTGGGATTCGCGTTCATCGACTCCCTCGAACTGTGGGAGGACGCGATGGTGACCCTGTCGCTGGTCCTCGTCGCCACCATCATCGCGCTGGTCGTCGCCGTGCCCGTGGGCATCTGGGCGGCCCGCTCCGACCGGGTCAGCGGCCTGGTCCGGCCGGTGCTCGACTTCATGCAGACGCTGCCCGCGATGATCTACCTCATCCCGGCGATCCTGTTCTTCGGCACCGGCGCCTCCGCGGGCATCGTCGCCACCCTGATCTTCGCGCTCGCCCCCGGCGTGCGCATGACCGAGCTGGGCATCCGGCAGGTCGACAAGGAACTGGTCGAGGCGGCCGAGGCGTTCGGCACCACCCCCCGCAACACCCTGCTGCGCGTCCAGCTCCCGCTGGCGCTGCCCACCGTGATGGCGGGCGTCAACCAGGTGATCATGCTCGGCCTCTCCATGGCCGCGATCGCCGGCATGGTCGGCACCGGCGGCCTCGGCGGCGACGTCAACGAGGCCATCGGCCAGCTCAACGTCGGCCTCGGCTCCGAGGCCGGTGTGGCCATCGTGATCCTGGCGATCTACCTCGACCGGATGACCAGCGCCCTGGGCACCCAGGTCTCCCCGCTCGGCCGGCGCGCCGCCGCCAAGGCCCGCGCCGCGGGCGGCCTGAAGATCTGGTCCTACCGTCCCCGCCCGCAGATCGCCGTGGTCGGCGTCGTGGTCCTGGCCCTGGTGGCCGGCGGCATGGGCATCTTCGGCGGCTCCGGAGACTCCGAGAGCGTCGCCGGCGGCGACGACGTCGGCCAGGGCAAGAAGATCAGCATGGGCTACGTCCCCTGGGACGAGGGCGTCGCCTCCACCTTCCTGTGGAAGGAGATCCTGGAACAGCGCGGCTTCGAGGTGGACGCCAAGCAGTTCGACGCCGGGCCGCTTTACACCTCGCTCGCCCAGGGTGACGTCGACGTCTTCACCAACTCCTGGCTGCCGACCACCCACGAGCAGTACTGGAAGAAGTACGGCAAGCAGCTCGACGACCTCGGCGCCTGGTACGACGAGACGACCCTGGAGCTGACCGTCCCGGCCTATGTGAAGGACGTCGACACCCTGGCGGACCTCAAGGGCAAGGGCGACCTCTTCGGCGGCCGGATCACCGGCATCGAGTCCAGCGCCGGTGAGACGGGCCTGCTGAAGAGCAAGGTCCTCAAGGCGTACGGCCTGGACAAGGAGTACAAGGTCGTCGACAGCTCCACGCCGGCGATGCTGGCCGAGCTGAAGCGGGCCATGAGCAAGAAGGAGCCGATCGTGGTTCCGCTCTGGTCGCCGCACTGGGCGTACAACGACTACGACCTGAAGAAGCTCAAGGACCCGAAGGGCGCCTGGGGCGAGGGCGACGGCGTGCACACGCTCTCCCGCAAGGGCTTCGCCGCCGAGAACGCGACCGTGGCCGAGTGGCTCAAGGACTTCAAGCTGGACGAGAAGCAGCTCACCAGCCTGGAGGCCGAGATCAACAAGTCCGGCGAGGGCAAGCAGCAGGACGCGGTCCGCGCCTGGCTGAAGAAGAACCCGGGCGTCGTCGACAAGCTGGCACCGGTCGCCTCCGGCTCCGGTACCGAGCCGGCCGAGGCCAAGCGCGCGCTCGACGTGGCCTGGTTCCCCTGGGACGAGGACGTCGCCGTCACCTACCTGTGGAAGAACGTCCTGGAGCGGCGCGGCTACAAGCTGAACCTCAAGCAGATGGACGTCGGCCCGGTCTACACCGGCCTGGCCTCCGGCGACCTCGACCTCAACTTCGACGCGTGGCTGCCACACGCCCAGGCGAACTTCTGGGAGAAGAGCAAGGACAGCCTGAGCGACCTGGGCACCTGGTACGAACCGACCTCCCTGGAGGTCTCGGTGCCCGGTTACGTCAAGGACGTCAAGTCCATGCGGGACCTCAAGGGCAAGGGCGACCTCTTCGACGGGAAGATCATCGGCATCGAGCCGGGCACCGGCGAGATGAACCTGCTCAAGAACAAGGTCCTGCCCGGCTACGGCCTGGACGACGAGTACGACGTCGTCGACGGCTCCACCCCGGCGATGCTGGCCGAGCTGAAGCGGGCCTACGCCAAGAAGAAGCCGGTCGCGGTCGTCCTGTGGTCGCCGCACTGGGCGTACAGCGACTACGAGCTGACCAAGCTCAAGGACGACAAGAAGCTCTGGGGCGAGAACAACACGATCCACACGATCGCGAGCGAGAAGTTCCCCGGGCAGTACCCGCAGCTCACCAAGTGGATCAAGAGCTTCCACATGAGTGAGAAGGAGCTCGGCAGCCTGGAGAGCGAGATCAAGGACCGGGGCCAGGGCCATGAGGAAGCGGCGGTGGACGCCTGGCTGAAGGAGAACCCGGCGGTCGCCGACCGGATGACCCCGGCGTAACCCGTACTCCGCGCCACCCGAGGGGTGGGCCCGCCCGCGCGTGCTGACCGCGCGGGGCCGGGCCCGCCCCTCGGCTCGTTCCCGGCCCCCCGGTGGGCCGAGCGGGAGGGGTGACACGGTCGGGATCCGGACAACCACGGAGCGCCACGCCCCCGCCCGAGCCGGACCGCCGCGGATGCGAGATGCTGGAGCGAGGACCCGCCGGGGACTCACCGCGGACCCCTCACCACGCAGGGGCGAGGTCCCGGGGGGCGGCGCCGGGACGGACCCGGCGGCGTGCGGCCGGGACCGAACCGGTGGCGAGAACTGTCAGGTCCGGACCATGGGGACATGACGTCGATGTGACGGCCGCGTGAAACGGTTTGCCGAACATGCGTAGGGTGCAGAGAACCCACCAGAGGGACGGTGTCCGGACCCGGACGCCGAGGCGAGCGACGACGGGCGAAGGAGGGAGCCGGAGCGATGGGCGACCACAAAGAACAGCCCCTCCGGGTGGGCGCGGCCGTGCGGCGGCGGCGCCGCGCGCTGGACCTCACCCTCGCCGTCGTGGCCGGGCGCAGCGGCCTGTCGGTGCCCTTTCTGAGCCAGATCGAGAACGACCGGGCGCGGCCCAGCACCAGTTCCCTGGAGAAGGTCGCCGACGCGCTGCGGACCACCGCCGTGGAACTGCTCGCCGCCGCCGACCCCGCGTGCAGCGTGGACGTGGTCCGCGCCGAGGACGGTGAGCCGGCGGCCGAGCCCCGGGTGCGCTCCCTGGTCCGCGGCCACCACCAGATGCACGCCTCGGAGTTCACCGGCGACCACGACGCGGGCCGCGAACTGCAGTACCGCAACGACCAGTTGATGTACGTCGCCGAGGGCGCCGTCGAGATCGAGGCCGAGGGCCGCGCCTACCGGCTGGGCCGCGGCGACACGCTGTACCTCACCGGCGGCGTGCGCCACCGGTGGCGGGCGACGGTGCCCGACACCCGGCTCATCGTGGTCGCGGTGGCCGAACACATCGAGGCGGTACGGGACCGGCCGGGCCGCTGAGCCCGGCGCCGCGGACCGTCTCCCGCAGCTCGCGCGCCGTCCCCGTGCAGGCGACGGCCCAGGCGGCGACGAGGACCCCGTACAGGACGAGCGCGAGCCCGTCGTAGCCGGCCGGCCCGGTGTGGCGGGCGAGCGCGGCGGCGCCGGTGACGCAGGTGCCCACCGGGAAGGTGAACGACCACCAGGTCATCGAGAAGCCCATGCCGTGCCGCCGGGCCCGGACCACGTGGGCCGTGGCCAGGCAGAGCCACAGCAGGGCGAACCCCATCACCGGCACGCCGTAGAGGACGGCCAGCACGGCGAACCCCTCGGCCAGGCGGGACGGGACGGCGCCGGGCGCGACGTCGGCGAAGTTGCCCACGGCGGTGGTGGACTGCCCCAGCGGGCCCAGCACCAGGAAGAGCGACGGCGTGAGGGCGAGCGGCAGCGGCCCGGCGACCAGCAGCCGCCCGAAGACCAGGGGCAGCATCAGCAGGGTCGCCAGCAGACTCAGCCCGAACAGCGCCAGACAGGCCAGCAGCAGGGTCTCGCGGGGCGGCCCGGCCGGCAGGTACGGCACGAGCAGCGGCCCCAGCGCGGCGGACACCATCGGCGCGACCAGCGGCAGCAGCCACCCGGGCACCGCCTGCCCGGGCCCGACGCGGTGGCGTACGGCCATCAGGTACGGGACGCCGACGGCCGCCGCCAGCGCCACGGCCGTACCGGCGGTGAACAGCACCACGTCCAGGGCGACCGCGGCCCGGGTGCCGATCCAGTCCCGGCCGACGGTGACGGCGCCGCCGCCGACCGCCACCAGGGCCATCGCCGCACAGCCGTAGAAGGGGGCCACCGCCGGGTCGAGCAGGTGGGCGCGGGCCTGGTCGCGGTGGTGGAGCCAGTGCAGGGACCGGGCGGCGAGCAGCGTCAGGAGCAGCAGCAGCGAGAGCGCCCAGACCGCCGCGCAGACGGTACGCAGTCCGGGCGGCTGCCAGGGCAGCGCGACGCCCGCCGTGGCCACGACGGAGGTGCCCATGACCGAGGCGTACCACTGGGGTCCGAGGTGACGGACGGCCGGCACCCGCGACGACGGCACCGGCGAGGACGGCACCGGCGATGACGGCACCCGCGACGCCCGGGGAGACGGCGGTGACGGTGACGGTGACGGTGGCGGTGTCGTCGTGGACGCGGTGGCGCGGGACGGGGGCGGGACGGCGGTGACCATGGCTCCACCGTCGCCCGGGTCCGGACCGCCGACCAGGGAGCATGGCTCTATGAGGACATAAGCTGCAGTTATGAGCGGTACGGAGGGCGGCGGCGAGGACCGGGGCGGCCGGAGCGCCGGTGACGGGTCCGGGCGGACGCCCGCCGGGTCGCTGGCCCACCGGGTGCCCGATCTGGGCGCGCTGGAACTGCTGCTGGCGGTGGCCCGGCTGGGCAGCCTCGGTGGGGCCGCCCGGGAGCTGGGCATCAGCCAGCCGGCGGCCAGCAGCCGGGTGCGGTCCATGGAGCGGCAGTTGGGGGTGGCCCTGGTGGACCGGTCGCCGCGCGGCTCCCGGCTCACCGACGCCGGCGGGCTGGTCACGGACTGGGCGCGGCCGATCGTGGCGGCGGCCGAGGCGTTCGACGCGGGGGCGCAGGCGCTGCGCGACCGGCGGGACTCGCGGCTGCGGGTGGCGGCGAGCATGACCATCGCCGAGTACCTGCTGCCCGGCTGGCTCCTCGCCCTGCGGCTCCAGCGGCCGGACACGGCGGTGTCGCTGCTCGCCGGGAACTCGGCGACGGTGGCCGAGCGCCTCCTCGGCGACGAGGCCGATCTGGGGTTCGTGGAGGGCCTGAGCGTGCCGACCGGCCTGGGCTCCACGGTCGTCGCCCGCGACCGGCTGATCGTCGTGACCGCCCCCGGGCACCCCTGGACCCGGCGCCGGCACCCGCTGGCCGCGCGAGAACTGGCGGCGACCCCGCTGATCCTGCGGGAGGAGGGCTCGGGCACCCGGCAGGTGCTGGACGCCGCCCTCGGCGGTCTGGCCCGCCCGCTGATCGAGCTGTCCTCGACCACCGCGGTCAAGGCGGCGGCCGTGGGCGGCGCGGGGCCCGCGGTCCTGAGTGAACTGGCGCTGGGAGAGGAACTGGCCGTGCGGCGCCTGGTCCGGGTCCCGGTCGCTGACGTCTCCCTCGCCCGCGACCTGCGCGCCGTCTGGCCCACCGGCCACCGGCCGACCGGGCCCGCCCGGCAACTGCTGTCACTGACCCGGGGGTGAACCACCCCTGACCTTCGGCAGCCGGGCGCGTCTCGTCCCAGGGTCAGGACCCGTGGTCAGGACCCGTGGGCAGGACCCAGGGTGAGAACTCGTGGTCAGGACCCGGCCTCCACCCGGTCGCGCGCCGCCTCCACCAGCGCCCGCATCACCCGCACGTCCTCGCCCATCTCCGGGTGCCACTGGACGCCCAGCACCCAGTCCCGCGCGGGCGACAGCTCCAGCGCCTCCACCGTGCCGTCCACCGCGTACGCCGACGGCACCAGTCCGGCGCCGAGGCGGTCCACCGCCTGGTGGTGGAAGGTCGGCACCTCCGTCTCCTCCGGGACCACGGCGGCGTACCGGGTCCCCGGCACCGGCTTGACCGGGTGGCGGCCGAAGACGCCCGGCACCCCGATGTGGCCCTCCAGATGCTGGTGGAGCGTGCCGCCCAGGGCGACGTTGAGCAGTTGCATGCCCCGGCAGATGCCGAGCAGCGGGACCCGGGCGGCCAGCGCCGCCTCGACCAGCGCCAGCTCCCAGGTGTCCCGGGCGCGGGCGGGCGGGCCGGTGCGCGGGTCGGGGGCGGCGCCGTAGCGGACCGGTTCCACGTCCGGTCCGCCCGCGATCACCAGGCCGTCGAGACGGGCCACGGTCGCCGCCGCGTGCTCCGGCGCGTCCGGCGGCAGCATCACGGCCAGCCCGCCCGCCCGTTGCACCAGCCGCGGATACCCGGCGGGCAGCAGCGCGGCCTCCAGCTCCCAGACGCCCCAGCGGGTCCCGGACTCCAGATACGTGCTGACGCCGATCAGCGGCCTGTGGGACGACATCCGGCCTCCTCGCGATGAACGGAACGGCAATGAACGGAACGGTGGAACGGGCAATGGACGGAATCCATACCTTAAGCGGGCGCGGGCTCAGGTCAGGAAACCCCGCAGCAGCGCCGCCGTCCCCGCGCAGTGCTCCCGCATCGCCGCCCGCGCCCCGTCCGCGTCCCCGGCGAGCACCGCCTCGACCAGCGCGGCGTGCTGACGCTGGGAGTGCTCCAGATTGCGCACCAGCAGCGGAATGCAGTCGAGCAGGCCGTTCACCGTCGCCCGTACCGCCGCGTACTGCGTGGCCAGCGTCGGCGAGCCGCACAGCCCGGCGAGGGTGAGGTGGAGCAGGGTGTCCTGGCGGCGGTACTCGGCGGGCGGCGCGTCCCGGGTGCGGGCCAGCGCCGCGCGCAGCCGCCCCGCCCGCTCCGGACCCAGCTCCAGTTCGGCGCAGAGGCCGGCCGCCCCCACCTCCAGCACCTCCCGGAACCGCAGGACGTCCTCGACGTCGACCGCCGCGACCCGGCGCCGCAGCTCACCCGCACCGCCCGCGTCCGCACCGCCCGCACCGGGCGTCCCCCCACCGCCTGTCCCCACACCGCCCGTACCCGCCCCGCCCGGGTCCGCGCGGGCCAGCACGAACGTGCCGCCGTACCGCCCTCGCCGCGCCTCGACCAGCCCCTGCTCCCGGAGCACCTTCAGCACCTCGCGCAGCGTCACCCGGCTGATCCCGAGCCGCTCCGCCAGGTCCCGCTCGGACGGCAGCCGGCCGCCCGCGGGCACCAGCCCCAGCCGGACCACCTGGAGTATCCGCTCCAGCGCCTCCTCGAAACCGTTGCCCGCGCGCACCGGCCCGAGCACCGGCGCCAGCCGGTCCGCCCCCGCGCCCCCGGTCTCCTCCGGCATACGGCCGTGGCCCCCTTCCCAAGCAATGGTTCGCGGCCATACCTTATGGCTCCCGACGCAGCGACGACACCGCCCAGGAGGCCGACCCGTGGCAGAGCGCACACCCCCGCTCACTGTCGAGGAACTGCACGCCCTCGTCGGCGACGGTGAGATCGACACCGTCGTCCTGGCCTTCCCGGACATGCAGGGACGCCTCCAGGGCAAGCGGTTCGCCGCGCGCTTCTTCGTGGACGAGGTCCTCGACCACGGCACCGAGGGCTGCAACTACCTGCTCGCCGTCGACGCCGAGATGAACACCGTCGACGGCTACGCCATGTCCTCCTGGGAGCACGGGTACGGCGACTTCGCCATGCGCCCGGACCTCGCCACCCTGCGCCGGCTGCCCTGGCACGAGGGCACCGCGTTCGTCCTCGCCGACCTGGCCTGGGAGGACGGCTCCCCGGTGGTGGCCGCGCCGCGCCAGATACTCCGCCGCCAACTGGAGCGTCTCGCCGCGCACGGCCTGACCGCGCAGGCCGGCACGGAACTGGAGTTCATCGTCTTCAAGGACACCTACGAACAGGCGTGGGACGCGCACCACCGCGGACTGACCCCGGTCAACCAGTACAACGTGGACTACTCCGTCCTCGGCACCGGACGCGTCGAGCCCCTGCTGCGCCGCATCCGCAACGAGATGGCCGGGGCCGGCCTCAGCGTGGAGTCCGCCAAGGGCGAGTGCAACCCCGGCCAGCACGAGATCGTCTTCCGCTACGACGAGGCCCTGGTCACCTGCGACCAGCACGCGCTGTACAAGACCGGTGCCAAGGAGATCGCCGCCCAGGAGGGCGTCTCCCTCACCTTCATGGCCAAGTACGACGAGCGCGAGGGCAACTCCTGCCACATCCACCTCTCGCTCACCGACGCCGACGGCACCGGCGTCATGGCCGAGCCGGAAGGCACCGGATCGGGCGGCAGCGGACCGCACGGCACCGGACCCGGCGCCATGTCCGACGTCATGCGGCACTTCCTCGCCGGGCAGCTCGCGGCCCTGCGCGACTTCTCCCTGCTCTACGCCCCGCACATCAACTCCTACAAGCGGTTCCAGCCCGGCTCCTTCGCGCCGACCGCCGTCGCCTGGGGGCGCGACAACCGCACCTGCGCCCTGCGCGTGGTCGGCCACGGCCGCTCCCTGCGCTTCGAGAACCGGCTCCCCGGCGGCGACGTCAACCCCTACCTCGCGGTGGCGGGCATGGTGGCCGCCGGACTCCACGGCATCGAACACAAGCTGGAGCTGCCCGAGCCCTGCACCGGGAACGCCTACACCGCCGACTACGACCACGTCCCCACGACCCTGCGCGAGGCCGCCGAACTCTGGGAGCGCAGCCCGCTCGCCGAGGCCGCCTTCGGGGCCGAGGTGGTCGCCCACTACCGCAACATGGCGCGGGTCGAGGTGGACGCCTTCGACGCCGCGGTCACGGACTGGGAGCTGCGCCGCTCCTTCGAACGCATGTGAGGTCCCCTGTGCCCCCCGTGTCCCCTCCGCCTCCCGTCTCCCCTCCGCCCCCCGTGCCCCCCGTGTCCCCTGCGCCCCCCGGGTTCTCCGAGCACGAGCCGCGGGAACTGCGGGTGCTGAACCCCGCCACCGAGGAGACCGTCGCCACGGTCCCCGCCGCCTCGGCCGCCGACGTCGACGCCGCCGTCGTCCGCGCGGTCCGGGCCCAGGAGCGCTGGGCCGCGCTGGCGCCCGGCGACCGCGCCCGGCTGCTGCGCCGGTTCGCCACCGCGGTCGACAGCCACGTCGAGGAACTGGCCCGGCTGGAGGTCCGGGAGGCCGGGCACACCCTCGGCAACGCCCGCTGGGAGGCGGGCAACGTCCGTGACCTGCTCGACTACGCGGCCGGGGGAGTGGAACGGCTCACCGGCCGCCAGATCCCGGTCGCCGGCGGTCTCGACGTCACCCTCCTCGAACCGCTCGGCGTCGTCGGCGTCATCGCGCCCTGGAACTTCCCGATGCCCATCGCCGCCTGGGGCACGGCGCCCGCCCTCGCGGCGGGCAACGCGGTCCTCCTCAAGCCCGCCGAGACGACCCCCCTGACCGCGCTCAGGCTGGCCGAACTCGCCCTGGCGGCCGGGCTGCCCGAGCACCTCTTCCAGGTGCTGCCGGGACCGGGACCCGTCACCGGCCGGGCCCTCGTCAGGCACCCGGACGTGCCGAAGGTCGTCTTCACCGGCTCGGCCGCGGTGGGCAGGAGCGTACTGGCCGAGGGCTCGGCGCTGCTCAAGCGCGTCACCCTCGAACTCGGCGGCAAGAGCCCCAACGTCGTCTTCGCCGACGCCGACCTCCCGGCCGCCCTCGACCCGTTCTCCTTCCTCGACAACGCCGGCCAGGACTGCTGCGCCCGCACCCGGATCCTCGTCCAGCGGGAGGTGTTCGACCAGGCCCGCGAGATCCTCGCCGACGCGCTCGCCGCCGTCGTGGTGGGCGACCCGGCCGACGACAGGACGCAGATGGGACCGCTGATCTCGGCCCGGCAGCTCGACCGCGTCCGCTCCTACGTCCCCGAGGACGCCCCGGCGCTGCGCGGCGCCGCCCCCGACGGCCCTGGTTTCTGGTTCCCGCCCACCGTCCTCACCGGCGAACGCTCCGACAGCCGGGCGGCCCGTGAGGAGATCTTCGGCCCCGTCGCCGTCCTGCTGCCCTTCCGCGACGAACAGGACGCGATCAGGCTCGCCAACGACACCCCGCACGGCCTGTCCGGCTCCATCTGGACCTGGGACCTCGGCCGCGCCCTGCGCGTCAGTGCGGCGGTCCGCGCGGGCAACCTCTCCGTCAACTCCCACTCCAGCGTCCGCTATTCGACCCCCTTCGGCGGCTTCAAGCAGTCCGGCATCGGCCGCGAGCTGGGCCCGGACGCGCTGACCGCCTTCACCGAGACCAAGAACGTCTTCATCAGCAGCGCCTCATCGAGCACGGAGGACCCCGCACAGTGAGCGAAGCGAACATCTGCCGCCGCCTGACCGGCCGTACGGCCGTCGTCACCGGGGCGGGCAGCGGCATCGGCCTGGCCACCGTCCGCCGGCTCGCCTCCGAGGGCGCCCGGGTGGTCTGCGGCGACATCGACGAGGTCCGGGGCAGGGCGGCGGCCGACGAGGTCGGCGGCACCTTCGTCCTCGTCGACGTCACCGACCCCGAGCAGGTCGAGGCGCTGTTCAGGACGGCGTACGAGACCTACGGCAGTGTGGACGTCGCCTTCAACAACGCGGGGATCTCACCGCCCGACGACGACTCGATCCTGGAGACGGGGCTGGAGGCGTGGCGGCGGGTCCAGGAGGTCAACCTCACCTCCGTCTACCTGTGCTGCAAGGCCGCCCTCCCCTACATGCGGCGCCAGGGCCGCGGTTCCATCATCAACACCGCGTCCTTCGTGGCCCGGATGGGCGCGGCCACCTCGCAGATCTCGTACACCGCCTCCAAGGGCGGGGTGCTGGCGATGTCCCGGGAACTGGGCGTGCAGTTCGCCCGCGAGGGGATCAGGGTCAACGCGCTCTGCCCCGGCCCGGTCAACACCCCGCTGCTGCGCGAGCTGTTCGCCAAGGACCCCGAGCGGGCCGCGCGCCGGCTCACGCACATCCCGGTCGGCCGGTTCGCCGAGGCCGAGGAGATCGCCGCCGCCGTCGCCTTCCTCGCCAGCGACGACTCCTCCTTCGTCAACGCCGCCGACTTCCTGGTGGACGGCGGGATCTCGGGCGCGTACGTCACGCCCCTGTAGGCCGCGGGGGCAAGGCGCTCAGAGGAAGGTGCGGCCCTCGCCCCGGTACGTCGGGACGGTCGCCGTCACCGCGTCCCCCTCGACCAGGTGCAGCGCCTCGAACCGCTCGCACAGCTCACCGGCCTTGGCGTGCCGGAACCAGACCTTGTCGCCCACCAGCAGGTCGTCGGCGGGGGAGCCGAGCAGCGGCGTCTGCACCTCGCCGGGCCCCTCCTGGCCGTCGTACCGCAGCCCCTCGGGCAGATACGGCACCGGCAGCCGGTCGGGTCCGGCCGCACCCGAGGCCGGGTAGCCGCCGCCGAGCACGGTCACCGCGCCGACGCCCGGCCGCCGGACGACGGGCTGGGCGAAGAGGGCCGCCGGGCGGCCGCGGAAGGACGTGTAGTTGTCGAACAGACGCGGCAGGTAGAGACCGGACCCGGCGGCTATCTCGGTGACCGCGTCCTCCGCCGCCGTGTGCTGCACGCTGCCCGTGCCGCCGCCGTTGACGAACTCCAGATCCGGTACGACGGCCCGCACCGCCCGCACCGCCTCGGCGCGCCGCCCGGCCAGTTCCCGGCGGGCGGTGGCCTGCATCAGCCGTACCGCCCGTGAGCGCAGCGGACGTCCCGCGACCGCGTCGCCGACACCGGCCACATGCCCCTCGTACGCCATGATCCCCACCACCCGGAACCCCGGGCGCCGGGCCACCGCGCGGGCGAGGTCCGCGATCTGGGCGGGGGAGTGCAGCGGCGAACGACGCGCCCCCACCCGCACCCGCCCGCCGAGCAGCTTCAGTGACGTGTCCAACTCCAGGCAGACCCGCACGACTTCACCACCGCCGGCGCGGGCCTCGTCGATGAGCCGGAGCTGCGTGGGGTCGTCCACCATCACGGTCACGGCGGCGGCCAGTTTCGGGTCGGCGGTCAGCTCGGCGAACGCGGCACGGTCCGCCGACGGGTAGGCGAGCAGCACGTCCTCGAACCCCGAGCGCGCCAGCCACAGCGATTCGGCCAGCGTGTACGACATCACGCCCGCGAAACCGTCCCGGGCGAGGACGCGTTCCAGCAGGGCACGGCAGCGTACGGACTTGCTGGCCACCCGCACCGGCTTGCCGCCGGCGCGGCGCACCAGGTCGTCGGCGTTGGCGTCGAACGCCTCCAGGTCCACGATCGCCAGCGGCGCGTCGAGGAGTGCGGTGGCCCGGTCGTAACGGGCCCGGTCGGCGGAGCGCGCAGTCATGTACGCAGCCTGCCAGACACGATTACCGCAGGGTAGGGGGACGTTCCGGGCCAATGCCCCGGGCCTGCGGACTGGTTCCCCTCGGCACCGGCTCACGCCGTAGAGTGACGCGCACGCACGACGGAGACCGCTGTGCGCGGGCCGGGCGCCCGCGCGGGATGGCGGTCCGCCGCTGCGGGTATGTGCCCGGGACGGACC
The DNA here is from genome assembly GCF_039542605.1 of Streptomyces ziwulingensis. Classification (NCBI taxonomy): domain Bacteria; kingdom Bacillati; phylum Actinomycetota; class Actinomycetes; order Kitasatosporales; family Streptomycetaceae; genus Streptomyces; species Streptomyces ziwulingensis. Next base: position 17,326 of record NZ_BAABIG010000095.1, on the reverse strand, counting down.
TGTCCGCGCCGGGCCGGGCGGCTGCACACGGCCCGCGGACGACGACGGCCCGGGTACGAGGAAACGGGGGGCGCATGAGCACGGAAGCGCGGCGCGCCTCCATCCCGCCGCCCCCGTCGAACCCCCCTCGGCCCGCTGCCCCGCCCGCCGCCCCCGACTCGACGGCGACCGCACCGCCGTTCCCGCCGCCCCCACCGGCAGCGCCGGCAGGGTCTTCGAGGCACGGTGCCGCGGCCGCGCGCCCGGTCGCCGTGCCGCTGCCCCCGCAGGTCCCGCCGCGCCCGGTGACGCCGCCGCCCCCGGCCGGTACCGGGGCGCAGGAGCGTCCCCCGGCGGCGGCCCGTGCGGGCACGGCCGCCGCACCCCAGGACGACGGCACCCCGCCCCCGCCGCCGCGCGCCTCGGCCCGCTTCCCGGACACTCCACCGATCACGCGCCGCGACCTCCGTGACCCGCGTGACCCGCGTGACCCAGGGCACAACGGGAACAGGGGACACAACGGGAACGGGGCGCAGGGCCGGAACGGGGCGCAGGGCCGGAACGCCGGGTCGCCCTCCGTGCCCCGCCCCCCGGTGGCGCCCCCTCGGCCCGCGTCCCACCCCCCGGCGAGCCCCGCGCCGTCCGGACCCCGCCCCCCGGCGAACCCGCGGTCCCCGTACCCGCCGCCTGGTCGACCGACGGAGCCCTCCGGGCCGGTCGAGACGTTCTCCGAGACGACGAGGCGGCTCAGGCCGGTCCCGCCGGAGACGACGGCCGGGCTCCGGACCGGGCCGGGCGCGCCGGTGTCCCCGCCGGCCGGCTCGCCCCGCCCGGCCGCCCGGCCGGTCGTGCCCGACCCGGCGCTGTCCTGGGGCGAGCCCAACGGCCGGCGGCCCTTCGTCTCGTTCGGCCGGCCCGAGGGGTACGACGAGCGGGCCCGGCCGCGCGCCCTCGGCCGACGGCCGCGTGCCCAGATCGTGGCCGCCACCGTCTGCCTCGTCCTCGGAGCCGGACTCGTCACCGGGGCCGCCACCGGCACCTGGCTCTCCGGTGACTCCGGCGACGGCGGCGCGGACGACTCCTTCGCCGCCGCCGGCGGCCTGTGGCACAACGCGCCGGTCGACCGGCTGTTCCCGCCCACGCTCCAAGGCACCGGTGCCGGTCCCGGCGGCGCCGACCGCACCTGGACCCGCGTCGCGGTCGCCCCGGACAGCGGCTGCGGGCACGCCTTCGACGCCCTGCTGCGCAAGGCGCTCGCCCCCGTCGGCTGCGCCCGCCTGCTCCGCGCCACCTACACCGACGCCACCCGCAGCCACGTCACCACCGTCGGCCTGCTCTTCACCAAGGGCGACGCCGCCGCGATGACCTCGCTGGCCGGCCGGTTCGACAAGGAGGGACTGGGCCGCCGCGCCGACCTCATGCCGCTGCCCTACGCCGCCGAGGGCACCGTCGCCGCCGGCTTCGGCGCGGCCCAGCGCGCCGCCTGGACGGTCTCCGTCCTCACCGACGCCCCCGTCGTCGTCTACGCCGTCTCCGGCTGGGCCGACGCCCGGACCGTCGACGAACCGCAGCCCGCCGAGAACGCCATGGAGACCGGCGCCACCACCGCCCCCGCCCAGGCCGGTCTCGGCCACGAGGCGAAGGGCCTCGCCGACCGCGTCGAACGCGGCCTGCGCAAACATGTCGAACCGGCCACGGAGCAGCCCTCGTGAACGCCACCCCGTCCCGCCGGGCCACCGCCCTCGCGCTGCTCCTCGCCGCCACCGCGGCCCTCGTCCCGGCCACCGCCGCGCACGCCGACGGCATACGCGCCAAGCAGTGGGCGCTGGACGCCCTGCACACCGACGAGGTGTGGCGGACGACCAAGGGCGCCGGCGTCACCGTCGCCGTCCTGGACACCGGCGTCGAGGACGACCACCCGGACCTCACCGGCAACGTCCTCACCGGCAAGGACCTGGTCGGTTTCGGGGCCGAGCGCGGCGAACGGGCCTGGGCCCGGCACGGCACCGCCATGGCCGGGATCATCGCCGGCCACGGACACGGCACCGGCGGCGCCGACGGCGTCCTCGGGGTCGCCCCCGAGGCGAAGATCCTCCCGGTCCGGGTCATCCTGGAGGACGGCGACCCCTCCCGCGCCACGGCCCGCAAGACCCGCGGTGGCGCTCTCGCCGAGGGCATCCGCTGGGCCGCCGACCACGGCGCCGACGTCATCAACCTCTCCCTCGGCGACGACTCCTCCTCCGCCCACCCGGAACCCGGCGAGGACGAGGCCATCCAGTACGCGCTGAAGAAGAACGTCGTCGTCGTCGCCTCGGCCGGCAACGGCGGCGAGAAGGGCGACCACGTCTCCTACCCGGCCGCATATCCCGGGGTGATCGCCGCGACCGCCGTCGACCGCTACGGCACCCGCGCCGCCTTCTCCACCCGCCGCTGGTACGCCACCGTCAGCGCCCCCGGCGTCGACGTGATCATCGCCGACCCCGACCACCGCTACTACGAGGGCTGGGGCACCAGCGCCGCCGCCGCCTTCGTCTCCGGCTCCGTCGCCCTGCTCCGGGCCGCCCGCCCCGGCCTCGCCCCGGCCCAGGTCAAGAGCCTCCTGGAGGACACCGCCCGCGACGCGCCCGCGACCGGCCGCGACGACTCCCGGGGCTTCGGTTTCATCGACCCGGCCGCCGCCGTCGAGGCCGCCGACGGCCTGGAACCGCAGGGGCTGAAGCCGGCGGCGTACGGCGACGAGTACTTCGGCGCCGGACCCGACGCCGACACCTCCGGCGGGTCCGGCGCGGTCTGGGCGGCGGCGCTCGCGGGCGGCGCCGGAACGGTCCTGCTCGCCGCCGCCGTGACGGTCTGGCGCCGACGCTCCCGCTCCCGCTACGACACCTTCTGAGCCTCGTCCGGCCGACGCCCGGACACCACACCGCCGCCCCTCACCTCCGTGCCCGCCACATCAGTCGAGCCCGTCGAGCCCGTCGAGCCCGCCGTGTCCGTCGCGAACACCGACACCGCCGCCTTCGCCGCCGCCTCCACCAGCGAGATCCCGTCCGCCTGCGTCGCGTTGCCGCCCGACAACGTGACCACCAGCAGAGCGCGGCCGTCCGCGGTCACCCGCCCGATGCTGTTGATCACCCACAGCCCGGTGGTGCTCCGCGCCAGCCAGCCGTTCTTCAGCCCGGCCGCCGATCCCGCCGCCGACACCCCCCAGTCCTGACCGTCCGCGATCCGCGCCATCAGCCCCTTGAGATACGACCGCGAGGCCGCGTCCAGCTCCGAGTCCTCCTCGAAGACCTGGCGCAGCAGCACCAGTTGATCGGCGGCGGTCGTCCGGGTCAGTCCCCACAGGGCACCGCTCCCGCCCTCCGTCCCCGTCAGCCCGAACCGCTCGTTGGCGGCCGCCAGCCCCGCCGCCCGCCCGATCGTCCGCCACAGGGCTGAGGCGGCGTCGTTGTCACTCTTCTCGATCATGGCGGTGGCGTACGTCCGCTCCGCCGTGGTCAGCGACCGCCCCGCGTCCTGCGCCTGGAGCAGCAGCGCCGCCAGGATGTCGACCTTGACGATGCTCGCCGTGTCGAAGGCGCCCTCGCCGTACCCGGCGCTCTCACCGCTCTCCTCGTCCAGCACCGCGACCGACAACTCGGCGCCGTCCGCCACCGGCACCGCCGCCATCGCGTCCGCCAGCAGCGCGTCGCGGTCCATGACCGGTTCCACCGATGCCTCCCCGTCACCCGAAGCCGAACCCGAACCCGAACCCGAATCCGGACCGGGACCCGAAGCCGAAGCCGAAGCCGAGGCCGAAGCCGACGATACGGCTCGGCCCGCCGCCGTCCCCGCTCCCGCCCCGGCCTGCCCCCGCACGTACACCGCCCCGGTGACCGTCCCGCACACGACCGCCAACGCGACGGCGGCCGCCCACACCGGCGCGCGCCGCCGGGCGCGTCGGCCTCGCCGGGCTCCGGAATCTCCCATGCCCGCGATGGTCCGGGCCGTGCCTGAGTGCCCCGTTTCAACGAGGTCAGAAACGGGTGAAAGGTTCCTGAGAGGCCGCTGAGGAAAAGGCCGTCCGGCCCCCGATAGGGTCGGGGACCGTGGCGAACAAGAACATCCCGGACCCCGGCTTCTCCGACGACGACGGCTCCGCCGACCCCCGGCTGAGCACCGCGCTCGCCGCCTGGGCCGAGGACCGCACCGCCCTGGCACCGGTACTGGAGGCGCTCAGGGGCGCCCGGCTGCTGGTCCCCGTCGTCGCCGTCCTCGGAGAGGCCGAGGAGGACGAGCACGGGCTGCGCCGCGAGAAGACCAGCGACATGGCGGTGCCCACCCTCAAGGCCGGCGGCCGGACCGCGCTGCCCGCCTTCACCTCCACCGACTCGCTCGCCCGCTGGGACCCCGCGGCCCGCCCCGTCGCCGTACCCCTGCACCAGGCGCTCCGGGCCGCCGCGCACGAGAAGGCGGACACGGTGGTGCTGGACCTGGCCGGGCCGGTCGCCTTCGAGCTGACCGGGGCCGCGCTGCTGGCCCTCGCCGAGGGACGGACCAGCGCCGACCCGCTCGCCGACCCGGCCGTCGTCGCGGCGGTGCGCTCCGCCGTGGCCGCCGAGCCCGCCGTCCTGCGCGCCCACCTCGGTCCGGGAGCGGCCGACGGCACCCTCGCCCTGGTCCTCGACCCGGCGGCGGCCCCCGCCGAAGCGGCTCAGGCCGTCGCCGGGCGGCTCGCCGCCGACGAGACGCTGAGGGCCCGCCTGGTGCGCGGCCTCGACCTGGCACTGCTGCCGGCCGGGGCGACGCCACCGGGCGAGCCCTTGTACGTGCGGTGACCCGAGGAAGAGGAGGAAGCGGGGGGGGGGCGGGTCAGCCGTAGACGGCGCCCGTGTACTTCTCGCCCGGACCCTGGCCCGGGCCGTCGGGGACCAGGGACGCCTCACGGAACGCGAGCTGGAGCGACTTCAGGCCGTCGCGCAGCGGCGCCGCGTGGAAGGAGCTGATCTCGGTCGCGCTCGCGTCCAGCAGACCGGCCAGCGCGTGCACCAGCTTGCGCGCCTCGTCCAGGTCCTTGTGCTCCTCGCCCTCCTCGGTCAGACCGAGCTTCACGGCCGCGGCGCTCATCAGGTTGACGGCGACCGTCACGATCACCTCGACCGCCGGGACCTCGGCGATGTCGCGGGCCATGGCGTCGAAATCGGGGTTCTCGGAACTCTCGGTGTGCTCGGGAGGGGTCTCACTCATGCCGCACACGATAGAACCCCCCCGGGTGCCCTCTTGACAGCAGGAGGGCGGACGGCGCCGGGTTCGCGCCCCCTTCGCGGAACTGCTAACCTTGAGGCACGACCGGTCGGATCCGCATGTCTCACGGCAGCGCGTCCGGCCCACAAGTGGAGGCTTCGAACTCCCACCTGACCGTCCTCCGGGACGGCGGGTCACCGGTCAGGCGGTCCCGCTGCGGCGGCGACCCGCCCGAGTTCGCGCCCCGCGGTCATCGCGACGGTGCTCCGGTAGTAGTTCGAGGAGCCCCGCCTGTGACCGTCCGGGGCATTTTTGTTGCGCCGGCGCGGTTAGGTCCCACGTACAGAGACGTTACGCGGCTGCCCCCCAGGCAGTCGTGTGGTGCTACCGAGGAGGATCCATCAGCGCCGAGCCCCGCATCAACGACCGGATTCGCGTTCCCGAGGTGCGACTTGTCGGTCCCAGCGGCGAGCAGGTCGGGATTGTCCCGCTTGCCAAGGCCCTGGAGCTCGCACAGGAGTACGACCTCGATCTCGTCGAGGTCGCGGCGACCGCCCGTCCGCCCGTGTGCAAGCTCATGGACTACGGGAAGTTCAAGTACGAGTCGGCCATGAAGGCCCGTGAGGCGCGCAAGAACCAGGCGCACACGGTCATCAAGGAGATGAAGCTCCGGCCGAAGATCGACCCGCACGACTATGACACCAAGAAGGGTCACGTCGTCCGGTTCCTCAAGCAGGGCGACAAGGTCAAGATCACGATCATGTTCCGTGGTCGCGAGCAGTCCCGGCCCGAGCTGGGCTACCGACTGCTGCAGCGCCTCGCGGAGGACGTGGCCGACCTCGGGTTCGTGGAGTCGAACCCGAAGCAGGACGGCCGAAACATGATCATGGTCCTCGGTCCGCACAAGAAGAAGACCGAGGCGATGGCCGAGGCCCGTCAGGCGCAGGAGGCCCGCAAGGCCGAAGCGAAGGCCAACCCGGGCCGTTCGCAGAACGCCGCGGACTCCGACTCCGTGAACGCGGACGACGATCTGGATGCGGATGTGGTCGACGCCGAGGCGCCGGCCCAGGCTCCTGCCGAGGCGTGACCCCTGGGACGTGAGTCCCGGGACGTAATCGAAACAAGAGCGACGTTCCACCGTGCCCGGTTCTCACGACCGGGCACCGGAGCGCCATCGACGAGGAGAGAACGGCGCTATGCCGAAGAACAAGTCGCACAGCGGTGCCAGCAAGCGCTTCAAGATCACCGGCTCCGGCAAGGTGCTCCGCGAGCGCGCCGGCAAGCGCCACCTGCTCGAGCACAAGTCGTCCCGTGTGACGCGTCGCCTCACCGGCAACGCCGAGATGGCCCCGGGCGACGCCGCGAAGATCAAGAAGCTTCTCGGCAAGTGACGTCCCGGCGCTCGCACCGAGCGCCGTACGTCAGGACCGGGACCCCATCGATTCCGGGCCGCGTGAGGAACCACCGCGGCCCCGCTGCAAGGAGTTAACAAGTGGCACGCGTCAAGCGGGCAGTCAACGCCCACAAGAAGCGCCGGGCGATCCTCGAGCAGGCCTCCGGCTACCGCGGTCAGCGTTCGCGCCTGTACCGCAAGGCCAAGGAGCAGGTCACCCACTCGCTGGTCTACAACTACAACGACCGCAAGAAGCGCAAGGGTGACTTCCGCCAGCTCTGGATCCAGCGCATCAACGCGGCTGCCCGCGCCAACGGCATCACGTACAACCGCTTCATCCAGGGACTGAAGGCCGCCAACATCGAGGTGGACCGCAAGATCCTGGCCGAGCTGGCCGTCAACGACGCCGGCGCGTTCACCGCGCTCGTCGAGGCCGCTCAGAAGGCGCTGCCGAGTGACGTGAACGCGCCCAAGGCCGCGTGACACTTCGCCGGCTCCAGGCTGACGTGACCGGACCCGCAGGTACTGATGCCTGCGGGTTCTGTCGTTGCCGCGCCCGGCCCGCCGCGTGTCGCCGGGCCCGGTCCGTCGCGTGGCGCCGCGTCCGGCCCGTAGCGTCGGCGCGGGCTCGACGGGCTGAGCGCACCCGCGCGGTGGAGCCGCATGCCGATGGCGGAGCCGCATGCCGATACCGCCCCGCGCCCCTAGTTTCCCGAAGGTACGTCGCATGGTTGCTGTCCCCGAGCTGATCTCCCCCCGCTCCCCCCGCGTGCTGGCCGCGCGGCGGCTGGCCAAGCGGAACTTCCGCGGCAAGGAGCGGCTCTTCCTGGCCGAGGGGCCGCAGGCCGTGCGGGAGGCCGCCGCGCACCGCAGCGGCGGCGCGGCCACGCTCGTGGAACTGTTCGCCACCGTCGAGGCCGCCGAGCGCTACGCCGACATCGTCGGTGCCGCCCGCGCCGCCGGCGCCCGCGTCCACCTCGCCGCCGAACAGGTCATCGAGGACATCTCCACCACCGTCACCCCGCAGGGCCTGGTCGGCACCTGCCGGTTCCTGGACACCCCCTTCGAGGAGATCCTCGCCGCCCGGCCCCGGCTGGTCGCGGTCCTCGCCCACGTCAGGGACCCCGGCAACGCCGGCACCGTGCTGCGCTGCGCCGATGCCGCCGGAGCCGAGGCGGTCGTCCTCACCGACGCCTCCGTCGACCTCTACAACCCGAAAGCCGTGCGGGCCTCCGTCGGTTCCCTCTTCCACCTGCCCGTCGCCGTGCACGTTCCCGTCGAGAGCGCCGTGGACGGACTGCGGGACGCCGGGGTGCGCATCCTCGCCGCCGACGGCGCGGGCGCCGAGGACCTCGACGCCGAGCTGGACCACGGCACCATGGGCGGACCGACCGCCTGGGTCTTCGGCAACGAGGCGTGGGGGCTGCCCGCCGAGACCCGCGCCCTCGCCGACGCCGTCGTCCGCGTCCCCATCCACGGCCGGGCCGAAAGTCTGAACCTGGCGACCGCCGCCGCCGTATGTCTCTACGCGTCGGCCCGTGCACAGCGCGCCGCCGGAGGGTGCCGCTCCGTCACCGAGAGCTAGTAGGGTGACCAACTCGGCACCCCTGCACGGTCGAGAGGTGGGGTACGGGGATGAGCGTCGGCACGAGCAGCGCACCGGGAGCATGCCAGGCCGGGTGGCCGCCCGTGCCCCGGCCCGGTGACGCCGCCGGTCTCGGTGTCGGACCCGACGACCTGCCCGACGGCCTGGTCGTCGCCGACGAGCACGGCCGGGTGATCAGCTTCAACACCGCCGCCGAGCGCATCACCGCCCGCCGCGCCGCCGACGCCCTCGGCCAGCGCCTGGAGACGGCGCTCCCGCTGGAGGACCTGGAAGGCCGCCGCTGGTGGCAGCTCACCGACCCCTGGGGCGGCCTCGCCATCCGGGTCGGCCAGCCCGAGCGGAACCTGCTCCTGCCCGGCGGCCGAGAGGTCCTGGTCTCCGCACGGTACGTGCGCAGCCGCCCCACCGGCCCGGTCCGCCGCGTCGTCGTCACCCTGCGCGACACCGAGGCCCGCCGCCGCACCGAGCGCAGCCACGCCGAGCTGATCGCCACCGTCGCCCACGAGCTGCGCTCCCCGCTCACCTCCGTCAAGGGCTTCACCGCCACACTGCTCGCCAAGTGGGAGCGGTTCACCGACGACCAGAAGCGGCTGATGCTGGAGACGGTCGACGCCGACGCCGACCGGGTCACCCGGCTCATCGCCGAACTGCTCGACATCTCCCGCATCGACTCCGGCCGGCTGGAGGTCCGCCGCCAGCCCGTCGACCTCGGCGCCGCCGTCGGCCGCCACATCCAGGCGTACGTCGCCGCAGGCCAGAGCGCCGACCGCTTCCTGCTCCGGCTCGGCCGGCCGCTGCCCGACCTGTGGGCCGACCCCGACAAGGTCGACCAGGTGCTCAGCAACCTCATCGAAAACGCCGTGCGCCACGGCGCGGGAACCGTCACCATCGACATCACGCCCTCGGCGTCCCCCCGCGAAGGGGAGGACACCGGCACGTCGGTCACGGTGAGCGACGAGGGGCCCGGCATCCCGGAGGAGTCCATGAACCGCGTCTTCACCCGCTTCTGGCGGGGCAGCAAGCGCGGCGGCACCGGCCTCGGGCTGTACATCGTCAAGGGAATCGTCGAGGCCCACGGCGGCACCATCACCGTCGGCCGGGCGCCCGGCGGTGGCGCCGAGTTCCGATTTACGCTGCCCGTGGCGGCCCCGGCGTACCTCGCCTGAAGGCCCCGCGGGCGCATCCGCGTTCCCTCGCCCCGTTAGACTCGGCCTCTGGCACCTTTGTGTCCTGCCCACGGCGCGCACCCAGCGCACACGCAGGTGAACAACCAGGTGACGAGCCTGGTGCCAAGCCGTGACGGGGACGTCAGCCAGCCAATCGGAAGCACGGGAAGAGATGTCGGCACCGAATAAGTCGTACGACCCTGTCGAGGTCGAGGCGTTGAAACCGGAAGAGATCGAGCGCATGCGGGACGAGGCGCTCGCCGCCTTCGCCGCGGCGGACTCCCTCGACGCGCTCCAGGAGGCCAAGGTCGCCCACACCGGCGGCACCTCCCCGCTGGCCCTCGCCAACCGCGAGATCGGTGCGCTGCCCCCGCAGGCCAAGGCCGCCGCCGGAAAGCTGGTCGGCCAGGCCCGCGGCGCGGTGAACAAGGGCCTCGCCGCCCGCCAGGGCGAACTGGAGGCCGAGCGCGACGCGCGGGTACTGGTCGAGGAGGCGGTGGACGTCACCCTGCCCCACGACCGCGTACCGGCCGGCGCCCGCCACCCGCTGACCACGCTCTCCGAGCGCATCGAGGACGTCTTCGTCGCCATGGGCTACGAGGTCGCCGAGGGCCCCGAGGCCGAGGCCGAGTGGTTCAACTTCGACGCCCTGAACATCGGCCCCGACCACCCGGCCCGCGGCGAGGCGGACACCTTCTTCGTCCAGGGCCCCCAGGGCGGCACCGAGTCCGGCGTCGTGCTGCGCACCCACACCTCGCCCGTGCAGATCCGCTCCCTGCTCGGCCGCGGCGTGCCGGTCTACGTGATCTGCCCCGGCCGGGTGTACCGCACCGACGAGCTGGACGCCACGCACACCCCGGTCTTCCACCAGGTCGAGCTGCTCGCGGTCGACGAGGGCCTGACCATGGCCGACCTCAAGGGCACCCTGGACCACATGGTCCAGTCCCTGTTCGGCGCGGGCATGAAGACCCGGCTGCGGCCCAACTTCTTCCCCTTCACCGAGCCGAGCGCCGAGATGGACATGCTCTGCTACGTGTGCAAGGGCGCCTCCGTCGGCAACCCCGACCGGCCCTGCCGCACCTGCTCCAGCGAGGGCTGGATCGAGCTGGGCGGCTGCGGCATGGTCAACCCCAAGGTGCTGACCGCCTGCGGCGTCGACCCCGAGCGGTACAGCGGGTTCGCCTTCGGGTTCGGCATCGAGCGGATGCTGATGTTCCGCCACCACGTGGAAGACATGCGAGACATGGTCGAGGGTGACATCCGGTTCACCCGGCCGTTCGGGATGGAGATCTGATGCGGGTCCCGCTTTCCTGGCTGCGGGAGTACGTCGACCTCCCCGCCACCCAGACCGGCCGCGACGTGCAGGCCAAACTGATCTCGGCGGGCCTTGAGGTCGAGACCGTCGAGCACCTCGGCGCCGACCTCAAGGGCCCCCTGGTCGTCGGCCAGGTGCTGACCATCGAGGAACTGGAGGGCTTCAAGAAGCCCATCCGCTTCTGCACCGTCGACGTCGGACAGGCCAACGGCACCGGCGAACCGCAGGAGATCGTCTGCGGCGCCCGCAACTTCCGGGCCGGTGACAAGGTCGTCGTGGTCCTGCCCGGCGCCACCCTGCCGGGCGGCTTCTCGATCTCCGCCCGCAAGACCTACGGCAAGACCTCCCACGGCATGATCTGCTCCGCCGACGAGCTGGGCATGGGTGACTGGGGGTCCCCCCGGACGGAGTCCGGGGGGGGCGGCCACGGCATCATCGTGCTGCCGCCGGAGACCGAGGTCGGCAGGGACGCCGTCGAGCTGCTGGAGCTGGTCGACGAGGTCCTCGACATCGCCGTCACCGCCAACCGCGGCGACTGCCTGTCGATCCGCGGCGTCGCCCGCGAGACCGCCATCGCCTACGGCCTGCCGCTGCGCGACCCGGCGCTGCTCGACGTCCCCGGCCCGAACGCCTACGGCTACCCGGTGAAGATCGCCGACCCGTCCGGCTGCGACCGCTTCACCGCCCGCACGGTGACCGGCCTGAGCCCCGAGGCGCGCTCCCCGATCTGGCTCCGGCGCCGGCTGCAGAAGGTCGGCATGCGCCCGGTCTCGCTCGCCGTCGACGTCACCAACTACGTGATGACGGAGCTGGGCCAGCCCCTGCACGCCTACGACCGCGGCCTGGTCCAGGGCACCATCGGCGTGCGCCGCGCGGAGCCGGGCGAGAAGCTCACCACCCTCGACGGCGTCCAGCGCACCCTGGCCGCCGAGGACCTGGTGATCACCGACGAGCGCGGCCCGATCGGCCTCGCGGGCGTCATGGGCGGCGCCGACACCGAGATCGCCGACCACGACGACGACCCGGACGCGCACGCCACGAGCGACGTGGTCATCGAGGCCGCCCACTTCGACGCGGTCTCCGTCGCGCGCACGGCCCGCCGCCACAAGCTCTCCTCGGAGGCGTCCCGCCGCTTCGAGCGCGGCGTCGACCCGCAGGCCGCGGCCGCCGCCGCCCAGCGGACCGTCGACCTGCTGGTGCTGCTCGCGGGCGGCACCGCCGAGGCCGGCGTCACCGAGATCAGCGCCCCGCACGCCCCGCACACCGTCACGCTCCCCGCCGACCACCCGGACCGGGTCGCGGGCGTCCGCTACGGCCGCGAGACCGTCGTACGCCGCCTCCAGGAGGTCGGCTGCGACGTGTACGGGCAGGACGAGCTGCTGGTCACCGTGCCGTCCTGGCGGCCCGACCTCACCGCCCCGAACGACCTGGCCGAAGAGGTCATCCGCCTGGAGGGCTACGAGAACCTGCCCGCCACGCTGCCCAAGCCGCCCTCGGGGCGCGGGCTCAGCGGGCGTCAGCGGCTGCACCGCCGGGTCGGCCGCGCGCTGGCCGGCGCCGGTTTCGTCGAGGCGCCGAACTACCCGTTCGTCAGCGAGCAGGTCTTCGACCAGCTCGGCCTGGCGGCCGACGACCCGGCCCGCCGGGTGGTCAAGCTGGTCAACCCGCTCAGCGACGAGGAGCCCGCGCTGCGGACCTCGCTGCTGCCGGGACTGCTCGGCGCGCTGCGCCGCAACGACGGCCGCGGCAGCCACGACCTGGCCCTGTACGAGACCGGCCTGGTGTTCCACCCGCGCCGGGAGCGGCGGCCCGCCGCCGCCCTGCCCGTCGACCGGCGCCCCAGCGAGGCGGACCTCGCCGCGCTGGACGCCGCGCTGCCCGACCAGCCCCGGCACGTCGCCGTCGTGCTGGCCGGCGCCCGCGAGCAGACCGGCTGGTGGGGCAAGGGCCGTCCGGCCGACTGGGCCGACGCGGTCGAGGCCGCCCGGACCGTCGCCCGCGAGGCCGGCGCCGAACTGGGCGTCCGCAAGGGCCAGTACGGGCCCTGGCACCCGGGCCGCTGCGCCGAACTGACCCTCGATGTCGACGGCACCGAGCGGATCGTCGGCCACGCCGGCGAACTGCACCCCCGGGTCGTGAAGACCCTGGGCCTGCCCGCGCGTACCTGCGCGATGGAGCTGGACCTCGACATCCTCCAGCGGGTCGGCGACGACATCCCGCAGGCGCCGTCCATCTCCACCTTCCCGGTCGCCACCCAGGACGTCGCGCTGGTCGTCGACGCGTTCGTCCCGGCGGCGGACGTCGAGGCCGCGCTGCGCGAGGGCGCGGGCGAACTGCTGGAAGCCATCCGGCTCTTCGACGTGTACGACAACGCCGAGCAGCTCGGCGAGGGACGCAGGTCCCTGGCCTACGCGCTGCGGTTCCGCGCCGCCGACCGGACGCTGACCGTCGACGAGGCATCGGCGGCCCGGGACGCGGCGGTCGCGCTCGCGGGCGAGCGCACCGGGGCGGTGCTGCGGAGCTAGGACGGACACGCCGCCGAGTCGGGCGGGGCACGCCCCCGGTCACCTCGCTTCACTCGTGAGAGTGAGAACCACGGATGATCTGGTCCTGGCGGGCCAGTCGGTCGACAGAATCGGACCGGCCTTTCGGGGCCGGTCCGCGCTGTACGGACCCGACTGGGGGGCCAACGGGGATGATCCGTAAGAGGGCCGGGCTGTCCGGCAGGCCACGACCGGGGGAGCACGTCCGCCCCTCCTCCCACCCGCGCGGACGCCCGCTGCGCCGGGCGCTCGCACGGGGGCTGCCCACCGTCTGGGGCGCCACCGCCATCACCTACAAGCTGGCGTGTCCGCTGGCCCAGCAGAGCGGGCTGGGCGCCCGGATCGTCAGCAGCGCCGTCTTCTTCGCGGTCGGCACCGGGCTGGTCTTCCACGCCAGGCGCCGGCTGCTGCGCGAGCTGCGCAGGGTACGACGGGTCGCGGACGCCGCCCAGAGCGTGCTGCTGCGCCCGCCGCCGCGGATCGAGGGCCTCGACGTGGCCGCGGTCCAGCTCTCCGCCGACCGGGGCGCCGCGATCGGCGGCGACCTGTACGAGGCGGTCGGCACCGAGTACGGCGTACGGGTCGTGATGGGCGACGCGCGGGGCCACGGACTCGCGGCCCTGGGGACGGCCGCCGTCGTCCTCGGCAGCTTCCGGGAGGCGGTGCACGACGAACCCGGACTCGACGGTGTGGCCCGCCGCCTCGACCGTGCCCTCGCCCGCCACCTGCGCGCCCGCGCGGGCGACGACACGGCCGCCGAGGAGTTCGTCACCGTCCTGGTGCTGGAGATCCGCGCGGACGGCGAACTGCGCGCCCTGAACTGCGGTCATCCCTGGCCCTACTTGATCAGCGGCAGCAGGATCCGCCCGCTGGCCCGCGCCGACCCGCTGCCGCCGCTCGGCCTCTTCCCGCTCCCCGACGAACCGCCGGTCGAGGAGTGCGGGCACCTGCTGCCGGGCGAGGCGCTCCTGCTCCACACGGACGGCGCCGAGGACGCCCGCGACCCGCGGGGCCGCTTCTTCCCGCTCGCGGACGCGGTGACCGAGGCCGTGCGCGATCCCACGCTCCCCCCGGCCGCCGTGCTCCACCGTCTCCTCGCCGCACTCGGACAGCACACCCGCGGCGTCGTGACGGACGACATCGCCCTTCTGATGCTGCGCGACGGCAGCCTGCCCGTCGGGGCGCGGGGAACGCCGCGGCCGGCCACGACGGCGCCGCACCCGACCACACACCCCTGACCCCGCACCCCGCCGGTGAGCCCCCGGCGCGCACCCGCACCCGGGCCGGCGGCGCCGTCCGCCCCGCCACGGAGTGTCGGGCAGACGGCCGGGCGGACGGCGCGGTGTCCGGGCCGCCGCACTGCGCGAGGGGGAGCCGACGGCCCGGCCGGCCTCTTGCGAGGCACCTCAGTCAACCCGGCCCGCAACCCTCCGCGACAGCGCGCACACGCTGCGGATCCGCGCACTCGGTTCACACCCCGTGTGCGGACCCGCACACAGCGGAGGCAGACCTACTACTCTCTAGGACATCGAGCCTCCGGGGGCATCCCATGCAGCCCAACACCCTCCTCGACGCGATCCTGGACGAGGCCGGCATCTCGCACGCGGGACTGGCCGCCCACGTCAACCAGGCGGGCCGGACGCGCGGCCTGAAGCTCAGGTACGAGCACACCGCCGTCGCCCGCTGGCTGAAGGGACAGCGCCCGCGCGGCCAGGTCCCCGACCTGATCTGCGAGGTGCTCGCCACCCGGCTCCGGCGGCCGGTCACCCTCGACGACATCGGCCTCGGCGTGCACGGCGAACCGGCCGCCTCGCCCACCGGTTCCCTCTCCGGCTTCGTGGAGCGCGCCACCGCCCTGTGGCGCTCCGACCAGCAGCGGCGCCCGCACCTCATGGAGGCCCCCGCGGTCACCGGCACCCCGGCGGTGATGCCCGTCTGGGAGTGGGAGAACCCGCCCGAGGACGGCGACGTCTCCCGGGGCGGCCGGCGCCGGGTGACCCAGGCCGACCTGGAGCTGCTGCGCTCGGCCCGCGCCCACTACGAGCAGATGTACCGCAAGGCCGGCGGCGTCGCGACCCGCTCCCGGATCGTCGGCTTCCTCAACGCCGAGGCCGCCCCGCTGCTGCGCGGCAGCTACACCGACGCCACCGGCCGCCAGCTCCACCGCGCCACCGGCGGCCTCGTGTCGGTGGCGGGCATCTGCGCCTACGACTCCGACGCGCACGGCCTGGCCCAGCGCTACTTCCACCAGGCCCTGCGGCTGGCGAAGGCCAGCGGCGACCGGGGGCTCGGCGCGTACGTCATCGCGCTCCTGGTCAACCAGGCGCTGTACGTGCGGGAGTACCGCCAGGCCGTCGCCTTCGCCGAGGCCGCGCTGCGGACCGCCGGCCGGCACATCACCCCGGCGCTCGCCTCCGACCTGTACGCGATGCAGGCGAAGGCGTACGCCCACCTCGGCGACGGCACGAGCGCCCTGTCCTGCATCCGGCGGGCCGAGCAGGCCGCCGACCGCATCCGGCGCGGGTACGAGCCCGACGAGACCGGCTATGTGCAGCCGGGGCTGGTCAACGTCCAGGTGGCGGAGGCGCTGCTCAGCCTCGGTGAGGTGGCGGCGGCGGCCGAGCACGCCGCGGCGGCCGTCGACACCCCCGCCCACGACCGGGGCCGGGTGCACCGCCTCGCCATGCTCAGCACCATCGAGCTGCGCCAGGGCAACGCCGACAAGGCGGTGGTGACAGCCGTGCAGATGGCCGAACAGGCCCGCGGCATGGAGTCCCAGCGGCTGCGCGACAGACTCCGCGCGGTGCGCGAGCACCTCATACGCAGCGGCTGTGCGGGCACCACCGAGGCCGCCGCGCTCATCGACGGGGCACTGCGCGTACCGCTGTGACCCCCCTGCACCGCCCACCGCCCCGCGTGCCGCACTGACCGGGCCTCTGCGCCCGGCACTGCGTCGCACGCGGTCCCCGTGCGCCTGCTGCCGGACGGTTCCGGCTGCGATATTGCCACCTACTCAGAGAAAGGTGGCAGAACCGTGCAGTGGACGAAACAGAACGAACAAACTGTGTATGAAAACCGCTGGTTCAGCGTCAACCTCGCGGATGTCGAGTTGCCGGACGGCCGGCACCTCGACCACTTCCTGCTCCGGCTGCGGCCCGTCGCCGTGGCCACGGTGGTGAACGACGCGGGCGAGGTGCTCCTGCTCTGGCGCCACCGTTTCATCACCGGGAGCTGGGGCTGGGAACTCGCGGCGGGGGTCGTCGAGGACGGCGAGGACATCGTGGTCGCGGCGGCCAGGGAACTGGAGGAGGAAACCGGCTGGCGGCCGGGGCCGCTGCGCCACCTCATGAGCGTGGAGCCGTCCAACGGCCTCACCGACGCCCGGCACCACATCTACTGGGCGGACGAGGGGGAGTACACCGGGCACCCGGTGGACGACTTCGAGTCCGACCGCCGGGAGTGGGTGTCGCTCAAGCTCGTCCCCGACATGGTCGCCCGCGGGGAGGTGCCGGCCGCCAACATGGCGGCGGCCCTGCTGCTGCTGCACCACCTCCGGCTCGGGCAGGACACCTTGCCCTGATCCCCCCCCCAGGTGAAGGACAGCAGGTGACCGGCGGAAGGCGGCCGGCTACCGGCCGAACGCCTGCCAGAGCACCACGACGAGCGCGCCCACGGCCGTCACGGCCGCGATCGACGGCAGCGGCCAGCGGGTGTGTTCCAGGGTGACGAGGCGGGTGCTCAGCTCGTCCAGTTCCTTCACGGTCTCCTCGGTGCGGTGACTGAGCAGGGTCAGTCCGCCTTCGACGCGGGCGTAGGCGACGTCGAGGCGGCGTCGTAACTCTGCGAGGTCTCCGTTGACGACCGGATGCTCGGGATCGGCGGTCACGAGTCCGCTCCTTTCGTGGCGTGGTCGGGTCGGTCGATTACATGTCCATGGCGAGTCAACCCCCGCACCGGACCGCCGGGGAGCGTGTGCGCGGGGCATATGCGAGCCCGGGGCGCACACGGTGTGTGAATGCCGCGGGCCCGGCATCTCTCCCAGGTGCCGGGCCCGTGCGGTGGTACGCAGGTCAGCCGTAGGTGTAGAAACCCGAGCCGCTCTTG
>NZ_BAABIG010000094.1:0-2989 GCF_039542605.1 Streptomyces ziwulingensis | reverse complement strand
CATCCCCACCCACTGCGCACCCTGACCCGGAAACACGAAGGCGATGTCGCGGTCGGTCAGGTCCGCCGTGCCGGTCACCAGGGCGGGGTGGGCGGCCCCGTCGGCGAGTGCGCCCAGTGCCTTGCGCAGTGCCGCCGGGTCGTGACCCACCACCACCGCGCGGTGGGCCAGTCGGGCCCGGCCCTCGGCCAGCGCGCGGCCGAGGGCCGAGGGGTCCGGGGCGTTACGGTCGGCGTAGGCGAGCAGCCGTCCGGCGTGGGCCCGCAGCGCGGCGTCCGACGCGGCGGAGACGGGCCAGACGACGGCGGCGGTCGACGGGGTGCCGGGCGACCCGGTCTTACCGTCCGGGGTGGCGGACCCGCCGGTGTCGGGTGCGGGGGGTGCTTCCTCCAGAATGACGTGGGCGTTGGTGCCGCTGACGCCGAAGGCGGACACGGCGGCCCGGCGGGGCCGGCCGGCGTTGTGCCACGGCCGGGCCTCGGTCAGCAGGCGTACCGTGCCGGCCGACCAGTCGACCTGCCGGGACGGCGCGTCCACGTGGAGGGTGGCGGGCAGCAGGCCGTTGCGCAGCGCCTGGACCATTTTGATGATGCCGGCGGCACCCGCGGCGGACTGGGTGTGCCCGATGTTGGACTTGAGCGAACCCAGCCAGAGCGGCCGGTCGGCGGGCCGGCCGCGGCCGTAGGCGGCGATGAGCGCCTGCGCCTCGATGGGGTCGCCGAGGGTGGTGCCGGTGCCGTGTCCCTCGACCGCGTCGACGTCGGCGGGGCCGAGCCGGGCGGCGGCCAGTGCGGCTCGGACGACCCGTTGCTGGGAGGGACCGTTGGGTGCGGTGAGGCCGTTGGACGCGCCGTCCTGGTTGACGGCGGAACCCCGCACCACGGCGAGTATCTCGTGGCCGAGCCGCTGGGCGTCCGACAGCCGCTCCAGCAGGAGGACGGCGACGCCCTCCGCCCAGCCGGTGCCGTCGGCGGCGTCCGCGAACGCCTTGCACCGGCCGTCGGGGGCGAGGCCGCGCTGCCGGGAGAACTCAACGAACGGTGACGGCTGCGCCATCACCGCGACCCCGCCGGCCAGCGCCCGTGAGCACTCTCCGGAGCGCAGCGCCTGCGCGGCGAGGTGCACGGCGACGAGCGACGACGAGCAGGCGGTGTCGATGGTGAGGGCCGGGCCTTCCAGCCCGAGGGTGTACGACACCCGGCCCGAGGCCACCGAACCGGAGTTGCCGGTGGCGAGGAAGCCCTCCAGTCCCTCGGGGACCGTGCTCAGCGCCGTGGCGTAGTCGTGGTACATGACGCCGAAGAAGACACCGGTGTCCGTGCCGCGCAGCCCCGCCGGGTCGACGCCCGCGTGTTCCAGGGCTTCCCAGGACGTCTCCAGGAGCAGCCGCTGCTGCGGGTCCATCGCGAGGGCCTCGCGCGGTGAGATGCCGAAGAACTCCGCGTCGAAGGCGCCGGCGTCCCGCAGGAAGCCGCCCTCGCGGACGTAGGAGCGGCCCGTCCGGTCGGGATCGGGGTCGAACAGGTCGTCCAGGGGCCAGCCGCGGTCCTCGGGAAAGCCGGCCACTCCGTCACGGCCTTCGGCGACCAGGCGCCACAGGTCGTCCGGGGAGGCGACCCCGCCGGGCAGCCGGCAGGCCATGCCGACGATCGCCACGGGTTCGGTCGCGGCGGCCCGCTCGGTCTCGAAGCGGGCGTTCTGCGCGGCCAGGTCCTCATTGTCCTGCAACGCGGCCCGCAGCGCCGCGACCAGCCTGGCGGTCTGGTCGTCCGCGGCCGTGTCCGTACCGTCGGTGGTGGTCGTCATGTCAGCCTTCCAGAGGGGAGCGCCGGGTGAGGGCCCGAGGTCGGGCCGGGGTCACGAGCGGCCGCGCAGGGCGCGGGCCACGAGTCCGTCGACGTCGAGGTCGGCGATGGTCGGGCCCTTGGCTTTCGGCACCTCGGCCGGTGACCTGGGCGATTCCGGTTCCGGGGTCGTCGCCGAGGCGGGTTCCGGGCCCGGTCGCGGTCCCGATTCCGTTTCCGGTTGCGATCCCGTTTCCGGACCCGTTTCCGGACCCGGTTCCGGTTCCGCCAGGAGTTCGGACCTGAGGTGGACGGCGAGGGCGAGCGGTGTCGGGTGGTCGAAGGTGAGGGTGGCGGGCAGTCGCGTGCCGGTGGCCCTGGCCAGCCGGTTGCGCAACTGGAGCGCGCCCAGGGAGTCGAAGCCGCTGTCCTTGAACGCCTGCGACGGGCCCAGGTCGTCCTTCGAGGCGTGGCCGAGAACGGCGGCCGCGGCGCCGCGTACGAGGTCCAGCAGTTCCTTGTGCTGTTTCTTCGGGGAGAGTGCGGCGAGCCGTCGGACGAAGCCGGCCGAGTCGTCGATCGCCGGCGTGTCCGGGTTCGTGGTGCGGCGGGGTGGGCGGACGAGGGTGCGCAGCAACGGGTTGAGGTCACCCGCGGCGGCCTGCGCCCGCAACGCCCCCCAGTCCAGCCCCGTCGGCACCAGCACCGCCTCCCCCGACCGCAGGCCGGCGTCGAACAACGCCAACGCCTCCCCCGTCGACAACCCACGCAACCCGCTGCGCGCCAGCCGGCCCCGAGCCCGACCGTCAAGACCCCCCGTCAGACCACTGACCTCCTCCCACAACCCCCACGCCAACGACACACCCGCCAGCCCCTCACCCCGCCGCACCACAGCCAACGCGTCCAAGAACGCGTTCGCCGCACCGTACGCACTCTGCCCCGCGTTCCCGAACACCCCCGCGGCCGACGAGAACACCACGAACGCCGCCAGATCCAACCCCCGCGTCAACTCATGCAGATGCCAGGCCCCATCCACCTTCGGCCCGAACACCCGCTCCACCCCCGCACCCGACAACCCCCCGAACACACCATCCGCCAACACCCCCGCCGCATGCACCACAGCCGTCAACGGATGCCCCGCCTCCACCGACGCCAGCACCCCCGCCACCGCCTCACGATCACCCACATCCGCCGCCACCACCCCC
>NZ_BAABIG010000093.1:0-5114 GCF_039542605.1 Streptomyces ziwulingensis | reverse complement strand
ACCGGACGCGGTGGTCGGCCACTCGCAGGGGGAGATCGCGGCCGCCTGTGTGGCGGGCGCGCTGACGCTGGACGACGCCGCCCGGATCGTCGCCGTCCGCAGCCAGGTCATCCGCGGCAGGCTGGCCGGGCTCGGCGGCATGGCGTCCGTCGCGCTCACCGAGGACGACGTCACCGCCCGGCTGGAGCGGTGGGCCGACCGGGTCGAGATCGCCGCCGTCAACGGGCCCGCCTCCGTCGTCGTCGCCGGGGACGCCGAAGCCCTGGACGAGGTCCTGGACACCCTGGAGGACCAGGGTGTGCGGGTACGCCGCATCGCCGTGGACTACGCCTCGCACAGTCGGCACGTCCAAGCCGTGCAGGAGGCCCTCACCGAGGCGTTCGCGGACATCCGCGGCCAGGCGCCGACGGTTCCGTTCCTGTCCACGGTGACCGGCGAGTGGGTCCGCGAGGCCGGTGTCCTCGACGGCGCCTACTGGTACCGCAACCTGCGCCGGCGGGTCCGCTTCGGCCCGGCCGTCGAGACGCTCCTCGCCGAGGGCCACACGGTGTTCGTCGAGTCCAGCGCCCACCCCGTGCTCGTCCAGCCCGTCACCGAGATCGCCGACGCCACCGACGCCGTGGTCACCGGCTCCCTGCGCCGCGACGACGGCGGACCGCGCCGGCTGCTGACCTCCCTGGCCCAGGTCTTCGGGAGCGGCGCCACCGTCGACTGGCGCGGCGTGCTGCCCGAGACCGCCCGCACCGCCCACGTCGACCTGCCGACGTACGCCTTCGAGCACCGCCACTACTGGATCCAGCTCACCGCGAAGGGCGGCGACGCCGGCTCCCTCGGCGTGACCGGCAGCGACCACCCGCTGCTCGGCGCGGTCGTCCCGCTGCCCCAGACCGACGGGCTGGTCTTCACCTCCCGCCTCTCCCTGCGCACCCACCCCTGGCTGGCCGACCACGCCATGCAGGGCGTGGTCATCGTCCCCGGCACCGTCTACGTCGACTTCGCCGTCCGCGCGGGCGACGAGTTCGGCTGCGGCACCCTCGAAGAACTCGTCATCGAGGCGCCGCTGGTCCTGCCCGAGAAGGGCGGCGTCCGCCTCCAGGTGGCCGTCGGCGGCGCCACCCCGAACGGCTCCCGCACCGTCGACGTCTACTCACTGCGCGAGGACGCCGCCGACGACGACGGCCACGGCGAGTGGACCCGGCACGCCACCGGCCTGCTGTCCGGCACCCCGGCCCGCTCCACCGCGCCCGCCGTCGACTTCGCGGCCTGGCCGCCGCCCGGTGCCGAACCCGTCGGCATCGACGACTTCTACACCGACCTCGTCGCCCGCGGCTACTCCTACGGCCCCGCCTTCCAGGGCCTGCGCGGCGTGTGGCGGCGCGGCGCGGAACTCTTCGCCGAGGCGGTCCTGCCCGCGGACCACCGGGAGCACGCCGACCGGTTCGCCGTCCACCCGGCCCTCCTCGACGCCGCCCTGCACACCAACGCCTTCGCCAACCCGGACGACGACCGCAACGTGCTGCCGTTCGCCTGGAACGGGCTCGTCCTGCACGCCGAAGGCGCTTCGGCGCTGCGGGTCCGGGTCGCCCCCGCCGGACCCGACGCCCTGTCGTTCCAGGCCGCCGACGAGACCGGCGCCCTCGTCCTCACCATGGACTCCCTGGTGTCCCTGCCGGTCTCCGCCGAGCAGCTCGGTGCCGCGGCCGGCGCCCAGCGGGACACCCTGTTCGCCGTCGACTGGGTACGGCTGCCCGCCGCCGACGGCGCCACCACGGCGCCCGCCTGGGTGCCCGTGGCCGACGCCGACGACGTCACCGCGCTCGCCGCCCGCGAGAGCGCCCCCGGTGCCGCCGTCCTCGACGCCGACAGCGACGGCGCCGACGCCGAGACCCTGACCGTCCGCGTCCTGCGCGTACTCCAGACCTGGCTGGCCGCACCCGGCCTGGAAGCCGCCCGGCTGGTGGTCGCCACCCGGGGCGCGGTGGCCACCGGCGACACCGCCGTCACCGACCCGGCCGGCGCCGCCGTCTGGGGCCTGGTCCGCGCCGCCCAGGCCGAGGACCCCGACCGGGTCGTCCTGGTCGACCTCGACCCGGCCGCCGCCACCGGCGCCGGCCCCCTGCTCGCCCAGCTCCTCGCCGCGGGCGAACCCCAGCTCGCCGTCCGGGGCACCACCCTGTCCGCGCCCCGCCTGATCCGCGCCGAAACGACCGACACGGCGGACCCCGCAGACACGGCAGACCTCACAGACACGGCGGACGCGGAAGGCAGCCCCACCCCCGGCCCCGACCGCGTCGCCGCCGCCGCGTTCGACCCCGACGGCACCGTCCTCATCACCGGCGGCACCGGCTCCCTCGGCGGGCTCGTCGCCCGTCACCTGGTGGAACGGCACGGAGTACGGCACCTGGTGCTGGCCGGCCGGCGCGGCCCCGACGCGGAGGGCGCCGCCGCGCTCAGCGCCGAGCTGACCGGACTCGGCGCGGCCGTCTCCGTCGTCGCCTGCGACGTCTCCGACCGGGACGCCGTCGCCGCGCTGCTCGGCACGGTCCCGGCCGCGCACCCGCTGACCGGTCTGGTACACCTCGCCGGCGTCCTCGACGACGGTGTGATCGGCGCGCTCACCGAGGAGCGGATCGCCCAGGTCTTCGCCCCCAAGGCCACAGCCGTACGCCACCTGGACGAGCTGACCCGCGAACTCGTCCCCGAACTCCGTACGTTCGTGGTGTTCTCCTCCGCCGCCGCCCTGCTCGGTTCCGCCGGCCAGGGCAACTACGCGGCGGCCAACGCCTACCTGGACGCCCTGATGGACCACCGCCGCGCGGCGGGACTGCCCGGCGTCTCCCTCGCCTGGGGCCTGTGGGAGCAGAACACCGGCCTCACCGCCCACCTCAGCGAGACCGACCAGGCCCGCATGAGCCGCGGCGGCGTCCTCGCCCTCACCCCCGACGAGGGCCTCGCCCTCCTCGACACCGGCCTGTCCGCCGACCGTGCCCTGCTCGTCCCGATCAAGCTGGACCTGCGCGCCCTGCGCTCCGACGCCGCCGGAGGCGACGCCGTCCCGCATCTGCTGCGCGGCCTGGTCCGGACCGGCCGGCGCTCCGCCCGCGCCGCGGCCGGCGACGGCAGCGGCCTCCTGCGCCGCCTCGCCGGCCTGCCCGAGGCCGAACAGGAAGCCGTCCTGCTGGGCGTCATCCAGGCCGAGGCCACCGCCGTGCTGGGCTTCAGCGGACCCGAACTCGCCCAGGGCACTCGCGGTTTCAGCGACATCGGTTTCGACTCGCTCACCGCGATCGAACTGCGCAACCGGCTCTCCGCCGCCACCGGCGTCAAGCTGCCCGCCACCCTCATCTTCGACTACCCGACCCCGGTGGCGCTCGCCCGGCACCTGCGCGAGGAACTCGGCGAGAGCGCGGCCGGCGCCGCCGCCCCGGCCGTGCTCGCGACCGACCCGGACGAGCCCGTCGCCATCGTCGGCATGGCCTGCCGGCTGCCCGGCGGGGTCACCGACCCGGCCGGCCTGTGGCAGATGGTCCTCGAACGCCGCGACGGCATCACCGAGTTCCCCGACGACCGCGGCTGGAACCTGGACGAACTGTTCGACGCCGACCCCGACAAGGCCGGCACCTCCTACGTCCACAAGAGCGGGTTCCTGCACGGCGCCGCCGAGTTCGACGCCGAGTTCTTCGGCATCTCCCCCCGCGAGGCCCTCGCGATGGACCCGCAGCAGCGGCTGCTCCTCGAAGCCACCTGGGAGGCGCTGGAGAACGCCGGCATCGACCCCGGCTCGACCCGCGGCGCGAACATCGGCGTCTTCTCCGGCGTCTCCATCCACGACTACCTGGAGTCCCTCAGCAACATGCCCCCCGAGCTGGAGGGCTACGTCACCACCGCGACCGCCGGCAGCGTGGCCTCCGGCCGGGTGTCGTACGTCTTCGGCTTCGAGGGCCCCGCGGTGACGGTGGACACCGCGTGCTCGTCCTCGCTGGTCGCCATGCACCTCGCGGCGCAGGCACTGCGGAGCGGCGAGTGCACCCTGGCGCTGGCCGGCGGTGTCGCCGTGATGGGCTCGCCCATCGGTGTGCTCGGCATGTCCCGCCAGCGCGGCCTCGCCGCCGACGGCCGGGTCAAGGCCTTCTCCGCCGGCGCCGACGGCACGATCCTGTCCGAGGGCGTGGGCATCCTCGTCCTGGAGCGGCTGTCCGAGGCCCGGCGCAACGGGCACCAAGTGCTCGCCGTGGTCCGGGGCAGCGCCGTCAACCAGGACGGCGCGTCGAACGGCCTGACCGCGCCGAACGGCCCTTCCCAACAGCGCGTGATCCGCAAGGCGTTGGCCGCGGCCGGGCTCGCCGCGACGGACGTCGACACGGTGGAGGCACACGGTACGGGCACGGCGCTCGGCGACCCGATCGAGGCCCAGGCGCTGCTGGCCACCTACGGCCGCGACCGCGAACAGCCCCTGTGGCTGGGCTCGTTGAAGTCCAACATCGGGCACACGCAGGCCGCCGCCGGTGCCGCCGGTGTGATCAAGATGGTCCAGGCGCTGCGCCACGGCGTGCTGCCGCCCACCCTGAACGTGTCCGAGCCCACCCCGCGGGTCGACTGGTCGGCCGGCTCCGTCGAGCTGCTGACCGAGGAGCGGGCGTGGCCGGAGACCGGCCGCCCGCGCCGGGCCGGCGTCTCCTCCTTCGGCATCAGCGGCACCAACGCCCACCTCATCCTGGAGCAGGCACCCGAGGAACCCGCCGTCTCCCGCGAGCCGCACGACGGTGTGGTGCCGCTGGTGGTGTCGGCGGCGTCCGAGGGTGCGCTGACCGGTCAGGCCGGGCGCCTGGCACTGTTCACGGACGGCACGGACGCGTCCCTCNCGCGCTGTCCCGGGGGGAGTCGGCGTCCGGGCTGGTGACCGGCGGTGCCGGGACGGCCGGGCGGACGGTGCTGGTCTTCCCGGGACAGGGTTCGCAGTGGCTGGGCATGGGCCGGGAACTGCTCGACACCTCACCGGTGTTCGCGGAGCGGGTCGAGGAGTGTGTCCGGGCTCTGGAGCCGTGGGTGGACTGGGACTTGAGGGCCGTACTGCGCGGTGATGTCGACCTCATGGCCCGGGTGGACGTGGTCCA
>NZ_BAABIG010000092.1:0-90813 GCF_039542605.1 Streptomyces ziwulingensis | reverse complement strand
GAACCCAGGCGCCTTGACGAAAGACATAGAGGCACCCCCACACACACACCGCCCGGCCCGCGTGCGCCGCGGCCCACGACGGGCCCTCCCGACGGGAGTCACATGTCCGACGACCGCTTGTCCCCTTCCCCTTCCCCTTCCCCCTCCTCCCCCCTCCCCGCGTCTCCCCTGCCCGTCTCCCCCGCCCCGGTGTCCCCTCGGTCCGCGCACCGGATGAGCCGTCGGCAGGTGCTGGGCGCGGGCACCCTGGCCGCGGCCGCACTCGGTGGGTCCGTGCTCGGCGCCGGCGACGCCTCCGCCGCGACGCCCGCGACCCGGACCGGGCCGGCGACCGCCGCGCCCGTCACCGAACGCCGTGCCCGAGCCGTGGTCGTGGGCACCGGCTTCGGCGGCGGCGTGACCGCGCTGCGCCTGGCCCGGGCCGGGGTGTCCACCCTCGTCCTGGAACGCGGCCGGCGCTGGCGCACCGGCCCCAACGCCACCACGTTCTGTCGCTTCGCCACCATGGACAACCGTTCCGCCTGGCTGACCGACCACCCCGTCGTCGGCGGTGGCAACCAGACCTGGACGCCGTACACCGGCGTGCTCGAACCCGTCGTAGGCAACGGCATGACCGCCATGTGCGGGGCTGCGGTGGGCGGCGGCTCGGTCATGTACCACGGCATGACCCTGCAGCCGACCAGAGCCGACTTCGCCAGGTCGATACCGGTGGCCGCGGGCCTCTACAGCGAACTGGACCTGTGGGCCTACCCCACGGTCGCCCGGATGCTGGGCGTCTCCACCATCCCGTCCGACATCCTGGCCTCCGACCCGTACAAGTCCTCCCGCCTGTTCCAGCAGGTCGCGCCGCAGGCGGGTCTGACGCCGTTCAAGGTGCCGCTGCCCGTCGACTGGAGCTACGTCCGCGGCGAGCTGACGGGCCGCTACGAGCCGACGTACACCACCAGTGACATCGCCTTCGGCGTCAACAACGGCGGCAAGCAGTCGATCGACGTCACCTACCTCGCGCAGGCGGAGGCCACCGGCCGGGTCGAGGTGGCGCCCCTGCACGTCGTGCGCGACCTCGCGCTGGACGCGAACAGGCGGTGGGTGCTCTCCGTCGACCGCATCGACACCGGCGGCGTCGTGCGGGAGCAGATCCGGGTCACCGCCGACGCCGTGTTCCTCAACGCCGGTTCGCCCGGCACCACCCGTCTCCTGGTCAAGTCCCGGGCCAAGAACCTGGTCCCCGACCTGCCCGACGCCATCGGCACCCGGTGGGGCAACAACGGCGACCGGATCTGGGCCTGGATCAACCCCACGGGCGACGCCGGGACCCTGCAGGGCGGTCCCGCCTGCGTCGGCGGCGCCGACCCCGGCAGCCCCATCCCCCTCAACATCATCCACGCCGGTTCGCCCGTGCAGAGCCCCGGCGCGACGGCGCTGACCGTCGTCGGGTTCGGCGTCGTGGACGGCGCGGGCACCTGGGCCTACGACGCCGGCCAGGACGACGCCGTGCTCACCTGGCCCACCGGCACGGACGCCGCGCTGCAGGCGCTGATCACCGCCCGCATGCGGGCCATCGCCGCGGCCGGCGGCGGCATGATGATGGACACCAATGCGGGCGCCCCCTCCACCTGGCACGCCCTCGGCGGCGTCCCCATGGGAGACGCCGTCGACCTCACCGGCCGGGTACTGGGCCACAAGGGCCTGTACGTCCTCGACGGCGCCCGCATCCCCGGCTCCACCGGCGCCTGCAACCCGTCCATGACCATCGCCGCGCTCGCCGAACACAGCATGGCGACCATCGTGCGCCAGGACGTCGGACGCGTCTTCTGAGCGGTCGGCCTCGGCCGCGTGCCTCGGGGACTCCGTCTCCGGGGCCGGGCCGGCCGGTCAGACGAGCGGTTCGACGACGGCGTCGATGCTGGAGGCGCCCGAGTCGGGAACCCTGGGCTGGCGCCACGCCTCTACGGAGAAGGCGACGGTCACCAGCGAGCAGAACAGCCACAGCAGGCGCTTGTCGGGCTCGGAGATGCCCTCCATGGGGGTCTTCTCCAGGTGGGCGGTGCCGGACTTGAGCAGGGGAAAGGCCACGTCGTAGAACGCGTCGAGCTCGTCCATCGTGCTGCTGATCCGCTTGGCGTAGCGGGCCTTCTCCGTGGGGACCGCCCAGTCGGCGAACCTGTCCAGGGCTTCGAAGCCCTCGGGGAATGCACTGGCCATGGTGTGGTCCTCCTCGAAGTCAGGACGCCGCCGGGGTGCCGGAGGTGCGGCGCCGGTGGTCGTCGACGTACTCCTGGGCACTGCGGTGCAGGTGACGCAGCAGCACCTCCTGGTCGTTCAGGGGGAAGCGGTCGACCGTCCCCGACTCCAGCATGGTCTGGGTCGCCTCCAGGGTGTTGCCGTCCTGGAGGCCGTACTCCTTGAAGGAGACGGCGGCCAGTTCCTGCTGGAGCCGCTCGAAGGCGTTCTTCGGCGGGACGAAGTAGCACGTCCCCTCGAAGATGTGCGTGTGGTACGAGGTGGGCCAGTAGTGGTAGGTGAGGACCCAGTTCGGCCGCCAGATCAGCAGCATGAAGTTGGGGAAGAAGACGAAGGAGTCCATGCCCCAGCGCGGGTCGCGCGTGGGGTTGACGGCCGGCGGCAACTGCTCGGTGGTCAGGCCGATGTCCGGCGCGTCCCACGGACCGAACAGGCCGCTGCGCAGCGCCGCCTCGATGGGTTTGACCATCTCGCGGTCGTGCGGCGGGGCGATGCCGCCCCAGGACGACACCATGCTGTGCGGGCCGTCGATGCCGTAGTGGAGCGCCTCGTACCCGTACTTCGCGATCCGGCGGGCCTGGTCGGGCGTGTACTGGCCGGAGTGCAGGATCGGCGCGTGGTAGAACTCCGCGAACGCGTCGATGAAGAGCTTCCAGTTGCTGCCTATCTCCGCGCGGTACTTGTGCACCTGGGTCAGCTTGTCGAACGGGTAGCCTTCGATGCCGTGCGCCAGTTCGCCGAGGTACGCGCGCAGCGGCGTGGTGTTCTCGTTGTCGAGGTTCACGAAGACGAACCCCTCCCAGACCTCGGCCCGGACCTGCTTGAGCCCGTAGTCCGACTTGTCGAGGCCGAAGAACTCGCCCTCCTGCTGGACGAAGGCGAGCTTGCCGTCCAGGTCGTAGCGCCAGGCGTGGTACTTGCAGGTGAACTGGCGGCAGACGCCGCTGGTCTCCTCGCGCGGGAAGTCGTTCCACACCAGCTTGTTGCCCCGGTGCCGGCACACGTTGTGGAAGGCGCGCACCTCGCCGTCGGTGCCGCGCGCGACGATGACGGAGGTGCTCGCCGCGTCCAGCTCCTTGGTGAAGTAACTCCCTTTGCGCGGGAGTTGCTCGACACGGCCGACGTTGAGCCAGGTGCGCTTGAAGATGGCCTCGCGCTCCAGCTCGTAGTGGTCGGGCGAGGTCGAGTCCGCGTAGGAGACCGGCTCCGTGCCGACCTTGAGGTGCTTGGTCCAGCTACCCTCTTCGGGCTTGGCGAAATGGGCCATGAGGTCGGGTCCTCCAGTTGACGACACCGCTCGTCGATAACAACGATCTCGGACTATGAGAACGCTATTCTCCATTCTGCGCAACCGTCAAGGTCGACGACTCGGATCGACTGCGGGCGGCGGTCCGGGGGACCCTGCCTCCTGCGCGGGTGGAGCGGGGGCCGGCTACACCTCCCTCCTGGGAACGCTCCTGGGCCGCAGGACCTGGTGCGTGGAGTTCGCCCGCCACCTTTCGAGCAGGTCGTGGAAGGCGGCGGCGCCGTGCGGGTAGGCGGTCGGCCCGTTCGGCCGGCCGCGCCCTTCGGCGTTGTAGTAGCCGGGGGTGCACTCGGCGTGGAACCACTCGTGGTCGGGGGCGCCGTCGGCCAGCACGGCGATCCAGTCGTCCTCGGTCTGCCGGGAGGGTTCGATCAGGGCGCCTTCGGCTTCGGCGGCGGCGACGAGCGCGGCGGCGTGGACGGCGTGCTCGTCCAGGACGTGCGTGTAGTTGACACTGCTGGTGCTCTGAGTGCCGCCCATCTGCAGCAGGTTCGGGAAACCGTTGCTGGTGAACCCGTGGAGGGTGCGCGGACCCTGCTCGCGCCAGGCGTCCCGCAGCCGGACCCCCCGCCTGCCGCGGACCGGCAGCCGGCCCGAGTGGACGCCGGAGACACCGACGGAGAAACCGGTGGCGAAGATCAGGCAGTCGAGCGCGTACTCGGTGTCGCCGATGACGACGCCGCGCTCGGTCATGCGCTCGATGCCGTGGGTGTCCGCGGTGTCGACCAGGGTCACGTTGTCCCGGTTGAACGCCTGGAGGTACCGGTCCGAGAAGGTGGGGCGCTTGCAGGCGTACCGGTACCAGGGTTTGAGCTTCGCCGCGGTGTCCGGATCGGTGACGACCTGGTCGACGCGGGCGCGGACCTCGTTCATCTTGACGGCGTCGGCGATCTCGTAGGACGCCTCGAAGGCCGTCCGGTCGCCGGACCGGCGGAAGCTGGGCAGCAGCTTCTCCAGGAGGCCGGCGGACGCGGTCCACCCGTCCCGCACGAGGTCCGCGTCGGCCGGTTCGCCCGAGACGACGCGCAGGAAGTTCTCGCGGCGCTCGCTCGCCCAGCCGGGGCGGTCGGCACCCACGTCGGCGGCGGTGGTGCGGCGGTTGGCGCGCACGTCCACGCTGGAGGGCGTGCGCTGGAAGACGTAGAGGTGCCGGGCGTCCTCGGCGAGCAGGGGAACGACCTGGACGCCGGTGGCGCCGGTGCCCACCACACCCACCCGCTTGTCCGCGAGGCCGACGAGGCCACCGTCCGGGGTGCCGCCGGTGTAGCCGTAGTCCCAGCGTGACGTGTGGAAGGTGTGTCCCGCGAACTTCTCGATGCCGGGGATGCCGGGAAGCTTCAGCTCGGACAGGGTGCCGGTGGCCGTGACGACGTACGTGGCCCGGAACTTGTCCCCGCGGTCGGTCGTGACGATCCACGCCTCTGAGGTGTCGTCCCAGGTCAGTGAGGTGACCGCGGTGGAGAACACGGCGTCCGCGTAGAGGTCGTACTTCTCCGCGATCCGCACCGCGTGGCGCCGGATCTCCTCGCCGGGCGCGTACTTCCACTCCGGAACGTAGCCGGTCTCGTCGAGCAGCGGCAGGTACACGTGCGACTCGATGTCGCAGTGGATGCCCGGGTACCGGTTCCAGTACCAGGTGCCGCCGAAGTCACCGCCCGTCTCGATGATCCGGACGCGCTCGACGCCCCGCTGCCGCAGCCGCGCTCCGGCGAGAATGCCGCCGAAGCCGCCGCCGACGACCGCGACGTCCACCCGGTCCCGCAGCGGCTCGCGCCCGGTCGGTTCCCCGGCGTACGGGTCGGCGGCGTAGTAGCCGAACTCGGCGTCGGCGCCGAGGTACTGCCGGGCGCCGTCGGGTCGCACCCGTCGCTCCCGTTCGGTCCGGTAGCGCTCGCGCAGGTCGGCGAGTGCCTCGGTCGACACCTCTGGTGAATTCGCCATGTGGGGGGCCCAGTTCCTTCCGGTTCGCTGCCATGGGGCTGCCTCGTCGATGAACTGCGCGACGCTGCGCTGTACTTGAGCAGCCATGCACTACGGTAACAAGAGCCGGACAGTGCTGTCCGGTTGGTGTGGAGATTGCTTCCGCATACCTCGGAGACGAAGGGCGATTGACATGCGACGACTCCCCGTACGACCCGTCGCCGGACTTGCCGCGATCGGGGCGCTGGTGCTCACCGGCTGCGGTACGCAGACCGGCGGCCCCGCCGCGGCCGCGGCGGCCGGCGGCAAGGACAGGACCATCCGTGCGCACCAGGTCATGCGGGTCACGGAGGTGCACGAGCAGACCGGGATGACCCTGCTGGAGGGCCCCGTCCTCGACCAGGACGGCACGCTGCTCGTGGTGGACGTCACCGCGCCCGCCGGCGAGGCGAAGGTGCTGCGCGTGGACGTCCGGAAGAAGACCGCACGGCAGGTCCACACCGACGACCGCGGCACCTACACCTCGGCTCAGTTCAGTCCGTACGACGGCCGCATCTACCTGACCGACTTCTCCCACGGTGAGATCGTGAGCCTGGCCCCGGACGGCGGTGATCCGCGGACGTTCTTCTCCGGGGAGGTCGACGGGGCGCGGATGAATCCGGACGATCTCGCCTTCGACCGGGAGGGCAGCCTGTACGTCAGCGACTCGCGCGGCATGTCGGAGGGGAAGGCGACCGGCCGCGTGGTGCGTATCGACCGCGACGGGAGGAACGCCTCCGTCCTGGCGGACGGCCTGGCCTCGCCGAACGGCATATCCTTCGACGCGGACCACCGCGGGCTGTGGTTCAGCGAGCTGACGCAGAACCGCGTCTCGTACCTGCTGCTCGACGGCGAGGGCGGGGTGGCGTCACGTCACACCGCCATCCGGGTGGACGGCGGGATCGCCCAGACCGACTCGATCGCCGTGGACGCCGACGGCAACCTGTACCAGGGCCTGCACGGCCGTCCGGCGATGGCGGTGTACAGCGAGAACGGTGAGCGCCTGGCGACCGTCGAGGTGCCGGCGCCCGCCGCCGAAGGGCTGGAATCGGCGACCAACGTGGCCATCACGCCCGGAGGGACCAAGGCGTACATGACGGTCAGCGGACCCGACGGGGGTTACGTGTACACCTTCGACGCGCTGGCGAAGGGGGTCCGGCAGTCCAACGGCGGCTGACGCGGGCCTCGCTCACGTCGCGAAGGGCCGCACCGGTCCCACCTCGACACCGAGCAGGCGCCAGGCCGCCAGCGCCCGGCGTTCTCGCTGTTCACGGGTGGGGCCGGTGACGGCGCCGGAGACCATGGCAATGGCGATCATGAGGTCTTCGGGCCGAGCGCCGAGCCGGTGCCCGGCCGGCAGATGCCGGCGCAGGGCACGCTCGACCCGCCGGGACAGGGCCTGGGCGTAGGCGGGGGTGCCGGAGCGGCTGTCCGCCCCGTCCGCGTGCAGGACGCCGACGAAGGCGGTCGACTCCGTCTGGTGCCAGGTGAGGACACCGAGCACTCGGGCCGCGTCCGTGCCGTCGGCGGCCGCCGCCTGCTCGATCTGCTGGACGTTCTCCTCCAGCACGGCGAGGGCCAGCGCGGCCCGGTCGGGGAAGTGCCGGTACAGCACGCCCTGGCCGACGCCGGCCCGGCGCGCGATCGCGGACAGTGGCGCGCTCAGGCCGGACTCCGCGTAGATCTCCCGGGCGGCGGCGACGAGGGCGGCCCGGTTGCGCGCGGCGGCCTTCGGCCCGTCGTTCGCGGGTCGTCGCTCGTCAGGGAGATTTCGCTGCGTCACCCCGGGAGAATAGCGGGCGGTGCCGGACACGGTTCGGGCTTCTCGTCCAAAGCGGTGCGGGCCTCTCGTCCGGGGCGGTGCGGGCCTCGCCGCTCAGTCCCGGACGGCCGCCATCGCCGCCTCCGCCTTCCGGTGGTAGTTGGCCAGCTTCTCCGACGGGGCGACGGCCGCCTGCTTGCTCCGGGGTTTCACCGACACGTCGTGGCCCTCGGCGGCCCTGCGGAGCGCGCCCACCGTGGCCCGCGCACGGGGCACGTGCGCGAACGGGTCGAAGGAGTACCAGCGCATCGCGTTCTCGTGGGTCATCTTGTTGATCTCGTCGTCCGTCACGTCGTGCGCCGTCAGCACGCTGTGCAGTTCCTCCGGCGCGTCGGGCCACATGGAGTCGCTGTGCGGATAGTCCGCCTCCCAGCAGATGTTGTCGATGCCGATGTCGTGGCGCAGCTTCACGCCGACGGGGTCGGAGATGAAGCAGGTGAGGAAGTGCTCGCGGAAGACCTCGGAGGGCAGTTTGCCGCCGAAGTCCTGAAGGGTCCAGGTGGAGTGCATCTCGTAGGTACGGTCGATGCGGTCCAGGAAGTACGGGATCCAGCCGGTGCCGCCCTCGGAGAGCGCGATCCGGACGTGCGGGAACTCCTTGAGGACGCGGGACCAGATCAGGTCGGCGGCGGCCTGGACCAGGTTGATGGGCTGAAGCGTGATCATCACGTCCGGCGGGGCGTCGGGGGCGGTGATGGCGAGGCGTCCGGAGGAGCCGATGTGCAGGTTCATCACCGTGCCGCAGTCGGTCAGCGCCCGCCACACCGGGTCCCAGTACTCGGTGTGGAAACTGGGGTAGCCCAGTGGAACGGGGTTCTCGGGGAAGGTCAGCGAGTGGCAGCCCTTGTCGGCGACCCGGCGGATCTCCCGGGCGCACAGCTCGGCGTCCCAGATGGCCGGGAGCGCCATGGGGATGAAGCGGCCGGGGTGGGCGCCGCACCACTCGTCGATGTGCCAGTCGTTGTAGGCGCGTACCAGGGCGAGGGAGAAGTCGGAGTCCTCGGTGGCGAACAGCCGGGCGGAGAAGCCGGGGAAGGAGGGGAAGTTCATCTGGGCCAGGACGCCGCCGGCGTTCATGTCGGCGACCCGCTCGTCGACGTCGTAGCAGCCGGGCCTGATCTCGTCCAGGCCCTGCGGCTCCATGCCGTACTCCTCCTTGGGGCGCCCGGCGACGGCGTTCAGCGCGACGTTGCCGACGGAGTTGTCGCGGAACTGCCAGATGTCGGTGCCCTTGTCGCTGCGGACCAGTCGGGGCGCGTCCTTCTTGTACCGGTCCGGCAGGTGGTTCACGAAGATGTCGGGCGGCTCGATGATGTGGTCGTCGACGCTGATCAGGATCATGTCGTCGCGGTCCATGCGGACCCTCCTCGGAGGTGGCGGCTGGGATCAGTCGGAGGCGGGCAGCGCCTTGGGCGCCTTGACGGTCAGCGGTTCGCCCGCGTAGGCGAGCGGGCCGGAGCCGGACGCGGTGCAGAGGAGTTCGAGGGTGTCGGCGGCGTCGACGTAGCGCTTGCCGATGAGGGCACCCGCGGCCGCGCCGGCCGGGCCCGGTGCCGGGGCGGGGGCCCGGACGGCGGGGATCATCGGATCGCCGCCGCACTCGATGGGGCCGGCCGCCTGCTGCGGGGCTCTGATGACGATCACCCTGGTGCTGTCGGCGGCGGAGGCTAGCTGGTCACCGGGGCGCGGGGTCGGTGCGGGGGACGCCATTGTGCGGTTCTCCTTCCGGGTGGGGGGTGGTCGGGGGCGCGGTGGCGAGCCGCTCCCCCAGCAACTCCAGTTCGTAGGACTGGCGGGCCAGCCAGAAGCGCAGGAAGCCGGTGAGCGAGTAGCGCAGGAAGAGGGCGGCGCCCACCACCGCCGCGGTGATCCCGCCGAGGCCCAGGGCGAGGGCGTCGCCCTGGGCGAGCGAGCTGTCGGTTCCGTGGGCCAGCGGGAAGGCGGTCGCGCCGAGCACGATCCCCGCCGCCATCAGCAGTGCGCCGAGGCGGAGCCACAGGGCGGCGTGCGCGGCGGCGGGATCCGGGATCTTCAGTGCGGCCAGGTCGCGGACGAAGCGTTCCGCACGTGGCTCCGGCAGGGGGCTTGACGTCATGGGGCGCTTCCCAGGTAGTAGGAGGACAGTTCGGCGTGCAGGGAGCTGTCCGGCCGCCCCTGCCAGGGCACACGGCCGCGGGCGAGGACGGCGGCACGGTCGGCGGTCTTCAGGACGGCGGTGGCGAACTGCTCGACGACCAGGACCGCCACGCCCTGCCGGGCGATCTCGGCGACCCGTTCGTACAGGTCGGCGACGACCAGCGGGGCCAGCCCCATGGAGAGTTCGTCCAGGAGCAGGACGGCCGGGTCGGTGGTCAGCCCGCGGGCGAGGGCGAGCATCTGCTGCTCGCCGCCGGAGAGGGTGCCGGCCTGCTGTGCGCGCCGGCTCGCGAGGGCGGGGAAGCGTGCGTAGGCGGCGTCCTCGGTCTCTTCCCGGCCGCGGCCGGTGAAGGTCATCATCCACAGGTTGTCCCGCACGCTGAGGTTGGGGAAGACGCCGCGTCCTTCGGGGATGAGGCACACACCGGCGCGCGCCAGGTCCCCGGCGCGGACCCCGGTGACGTCCCGGCCTGCCAGCAGGAGCCGGCCGCCGCTGGGCGGGTGGATGCCGGCCGCGACCTTGAGGGTGGTGGTCTTGCCCGCGCCGTTCGGGCCCAGCAGCGCGACGACCTGGCCGGCGGCGACCGCGAGGTCCACTCCGCGCAGGACGGTGATGCCTTCGTAGGCGGCCCGTACGCCGCGTAGTTCGAGCAGCGGTGGTGCCGTGGAGTCCATAATCACTCCTCTCCCAGATAGGCCGCCAGCACCGTCGCGTCGCGGCGGACCCGGTCGGGCGGACCGCTCGCGACGACGGCTCCGAGGTCGAGGACGTGGACCTCGTCGCAGACGGTCATCACCAGGCTCATGTCGTGTTCGACGAGGAGTACGGCGGTGCCCTCGGCCGCGAGGGAGCGCAACAGGCCGGCGAAGCGTCCGGTCTCCTCCGCGTCCTGGCCGGCGGCGGGTTCGTCGAGGAGGAGGACCTTCGGTTCCTGGACGAGGGCGCGGGCGACCTCGACGAGCCGGGCCGCACCGGTGGGCAGGGCGTCGGCGGACGCGTCGGCGAGGTCCGTCAGGCCCAGGCGGTCCAGTGTCCGGTCGGCGCTGCGGGCCGCTCGGCGGCGGCCCGGGCCGAGTTCGGCCGCGACGAGGAGGTTGTCGCGGACGGTGAGGCGGCCGAACAGTTCCAGATGCTGGAAGGTACGGGACAGTCCGCGCCGGGCGCGTCGTGCCGGGCCCTCGCCGGTGATGTCGTGGCCGTCGAGCAGGACCCGGCCGGTGCGCGGCCGGCGCAGGCCGGAGACCACGTCGAACAGCGTGCTCTTGCCGGCCCCGTTGGGTCCGATGAGTCCGGTGACGCGGCCCGCCTCCACGGACAGCGACACCTTGTCCAGGGCGCGGCGTCCGCCGAAGGAGACGCTCACCTCGTCAGTGCGCAGCAGTGGCACGGCTCAGCACCTCCCCGTCCTCGGGCCGCCAGGGGCGGCGCAGGCCCCACCACTCCACGGGTACGTCGCGGTCCTGGCTCCCGGAGCGGTCCCGCCTCCCGCCGTGGTCCTGGTCCACCCGGGAGGCGGCGCGGGCGCGCAGCGCCAGGGACACCGCGAGGGCGGCGGCGAGCAGCGGGCCGCCGTCGGCCACGTCGGTGGCGGCGAGCAGCCAGCACAGGGCGAGCACACCGAGCAGTACGGGAAGCAGGGTCCGGTCGCGGGCGAGCCTGGCCCACTGGGCGTGCAGGTGCGGTACGACTCCGGCCGGGCTGCGGGCGAGCCCCATCCCGGCCAGGGCGATGAGCAGCGCGGACAGGTCGTGCGCCCAGGAGCCGAACTCCGCGAGGAGGTGGGCCGGCACGACGAAGGCGAGCCCCGCGAACAGGCCGGTGCCCACGGCGCCGAGCCCTCCGACGACCGCGACGAGGAAGATCGGCAGTCCCGCGACGAGGTTGAACTGCTCGGCGGTGACGGTCTGGAGCTGCATGCCGTAGAGGGCGCCGCCGAGGCCCGCGAGGCCGGCCGACAGGGCGAAGACCGCGATCTTGGCGCCGAGCAGCCGCCCGCCGAGGGTGGCGAAGGCGGCCTCGCTGTCGCGCAGGGCGATCAGCCTGCGGCCGATGCGGCCCCGGCGCAGCGCGGCCACGGCGAGCGAGGCGAGGGCCAGCGAGACGGCGGAGAGGACCAGCAACTGGGCGGGGGAGGTGAGGTGCAGGCCGAACAGGTCGGGGCCGGTGACCGCCACGGAGCCCTGGTCGAACAGGGCGACGCGTACGCCGAACACGTCGAGGGCGGGGAGGGTGAAGATCCAGCGGTCGAGGATCACGGCGAACGCGGCGGTGCCGAGGGCGAGGTAGACCCCGGACAGGCGCAGCGCGGGCAGGGCGACGAGCGCTCCGACGACAGCGGTGACCGCTGCGGCGGCGGGCAGCGCCCACAGTTCGCCGTGGGCGCCCAGGTGGCCCCAGACCACCGCGCCGATCCCGGCGATGGAGAGCTGGCACAGCGAGATCTGCCCGGTGAACCCGGCCAGCGGCACGAAGGACAGGGCGATCACGCCGAGGGAGAAGACCGTGCCGTAGGAGAGGACGGCTTCCTCGGTGAGGACGGTGACCAGGACCAGTGCCAGGAGCACGGTGCCCGCGGCGAAGACCAGGCTGCCGCGTGCGGTGGGCAGCGGAACGCGGACCAGCCGCCGGTCCCGGCCGCGCAGCCGGCGGTGCGGGAAGGCGAGCAGGGCGAGGAGGAGGAGCAGCGCGGGGGCGGCGAGGCGCAGTCCCGGCAGGTAGTCGTTCTGCGGCAGCCAGCCGGCGAGATACGCCTCCAGCAGACCGACGACGACGGCACCGAGGAAGGTGAGGGGCAGGCTGCGCAGCCGGCCGAAGACAGCGGCGGTGTAGGCGCTGACGATGAGCAGGGAGAGCTGCTGGGCGTCGAGCGCGACGGTCGGGGCGATCAGGATGCCGCCGACGGCGGCGAGCTGGATGCCGAGAATCCAGGCGAGGCGGCCGGCCCGCAGCGGGTCGGCGCCGGTGAGCCCGGCGAGCGAGCGGTCGTCGACGCAGGCGCGCATCTCGGTGCCGGCCCGGGTGCGGTGCAGCAGGAGCCACAGCACGGCGGCGACCGCGACGGCGACGGCCATGGTGACGGCCTGGTGCCAGGTGACCGAGGCGGGGCCGAGACGGATCGCGGGGTGTTCGGCGAGGAACGGGGCGAGCGGCCGGGCGGTGTCGGGGTCCCAGACCCAGCGGGCCAGGGCGATGCAGCCGGTGAGCAGGGCGACGGTCATGACGAGGCGTTCGGCCTCGCCGAGGGCGTGGACCGGGCGCATCAGCACCCGTTCCACGAAGAGGCCGAAGGCGGGCGCCAGGACGAGCAGGACGGTGGCGAGGGCGAGCGGGACCGGCCAGTCCCACCCGACGGCGAGCTGCCAGTAGGAGAACGCCGCAAGCATGCCGGCGGCACCGTGGGCGAAGTTGAAGACGCCCGCCGTGGTGTGGGTGAGTACCAGGCCGCTGCCGATCACGGCGTAGATCGCGGCGGTGCTCAGGCCCACCACCGTGAAGGCCAGGAACTGATCCATGGTTCGGAAACTAGCTTCTCCCTATTGGAGAATCAACCATTCGTGCACAATACTCGTCCACGAGAATCACGTTCTCGCCCTCGGGGGTGGCGAGGACCGACGACCAGAGAGGCGACGCCTTGAGTCCTACCGACGACGTGGTGGAGATCGGACACCTCCTCGCCCGTTACGCGGTCGCCATGACCCGCGGCGACGTGGACCGGGTGCTCGGCGTGTTCACCGCGGACGGCAGTTACAGCGCGTTCGGCGACACCTATCCGCTCGACGAGTTCCCCGCGCTGATCGCCGCGGCTCCCAAGGGGCTGTTCCTCGTGGGCGCTCCGCAGATAGACCTGGACGGCGACGCGGCCACCGGTACGCAGCCACTGTGCTTCGTGGAGCACTCCGAGCACGCGATGCGCATCGGCTACTACAACGACACCTATGTGCGCACGGGCGACGGGTGGCGGCTGCGCACCCGGGCCATGACCTTCATCCGGCGCGGCGGCGACCACGACTCCGGTCGTCCGCACGCCTTCGAACGCTCCCGTTCATGAGGGTCGCCGAGTTCCGCCGGGAGGTGCGGCAGTGGCTCGACGGCCACGACCTGTCCCCCGGTGCCGGCCTGGGCCTGGACGCCCAGGTGGCCCAACTGGCGCGGGTGCGCGGGGCGCTGTGGGAGGCGGGGTGGATGCGGTACGGCTGGCCGCGCGAGGTCGGGGGGCTCGGCGGGCCGGCCGTCCTGCGCGCGGTGCTCGGCGAGGAGGTCGCCACCCGGGATCTGGCCGAGCCCGGCATCTGGTCGATGGTCGAGGTGCTCGTCCCCACCCTGATCGACCACGCGCCGCCCGCGCTCGCCGCCGAGCTGGTGCCCCGGCTGCTGAGCGGCCGGGAGCAGTGGTGCCAGGGCTTCTCCGAGCCCGGTTCGGGCAGTGACCTGGCCTCCCTGTCCACCCGTGCGGTGCGCGACGGCGGGGACGCCCCCCGCGCGCACGAGGCCGGGGGCGGGGGCGGCTGGGTGGTGTCGGGTCAGAAGGTCTGGACGAGTCTCGCCCAGTACGCGGCCCGCTGCGTACTGCTGGCCCGTACCGGCGGTCCCGGCCACGACGGCATCAGCGCCTTCCTGATCGACATGGACACTCCCGGGATCACCGTCCGGCCGCTGCGCACCCTGCACGGCGTCGACGAGTTCGCCGAGGTCTTCCTCGACGAGGTGCGGGTTCCGGAGGATCGGCTGCTCGGTGCGCCGGGCGACGGCTGGAAGCTGGCCATGGACCTGCTGCCGTACGAGCGGTCCACCTGCTTCTGGCACCGGATCGCCCACCTCCACAACCGCCTGGACCGGCTGCTGTCGCAAGGCCGCGAACCGGACCCGGACGCGCTCGGCGCGGTCTGGCTCGACCTCCACACCGCGCGCTGCCGCTCGGCGCTCACCCAGCGGGCGCTGGCCGACGGCGGCCGGCTGGGCCCGGAGACCTCGGTGGACAAGATCCTTCTCGCCACCGCCGAACAACGGCTCTTCGACACCGCGCGCGACCTGCTGCCCGGCACGGTGGAACTGACCGGCGAGGGCACCTGGCGCACCGAGTACCTGTACTCGCGTGCCGCGACCATCTACGGCGGCACCGCGGAGATCCAGCGCAACATCGTCGCCCGCCGCCTGCTGGACCTCGGGAAGGAGTGACCGCGCGTGGACGCCGATGAGCGCGACCTGCTGGAAGAGGTTCTGCGCAAGAGCATGGCGGGCGCTTCGGGCCCCGCCCTCGACGCCACCCTCACCGCACTCGGCTGGCCCCAGATGCTGGCCGAGGAACCCGGCACGGCCGTCCCGCTGGTGTTCCGCCTGCTCGGGGAGACGGGCGCGCACGCCTGCGTCCTCAACGACGTGGTGCTGCGGGCGGCGGGAAGCCCGCCGGGCCGGACCCTCGCCCTGCCGTACACCGGCGGGACGTGGGTGGAGTGGGCGCGGGACGGCGTCCCCGAGGGTCCCGCGCTGGACCCCTCACTGCCGTTGCGCCGGGTGGCCGCGGGCGGCCCGGTGCCGCTGGCCGACGGCCGCCGGGCTCTGGGCTGGTGGCTGCTGGGGACCGGACGGGCGATGCTCGCGCTGGCCCGCCGGCACGTCCTGGACCGGCACCAGTTCGGCCGCCCGCTCGCCTCCTTCCAGGCGCTGCGGCACCGTCTGGCCGAGACGCACGTCGCCCTGGAGGGCGCGCGGGCGGCCCTGTCGGCCGCCCGGGAGGACGACACGAGCGCCCTGCTGGCCAAGGCCGCCGCCGGCCGTGCCGCCCTCACCGCCGCGCGCCACTGCCAGCAGGCGCTCGGCGGGATCGGTTTCACCACCGAACACGATCTGCACCGGCACCTCCGACGCGCCCTGGTCCTGGACGGGCTGCTGGGCTCCGCCCGCGACCTGACGCGCGAGGCGGGCACGCTGCTGCTGCGCGAGGGCCGCACGCCACGTCTCGTCGACCTGTGAGGGAGCACCCCGTGCCCACCGATGCCACCGATGACCTCTGGAACGACCTGCTCGGCTGCCTCGACCTGACCGCCGTGGACGGCCTCGCCTTCGAAGGCCGCTCCCAACGGCTCGACCACCGGCGGCTGTTCGGCGGGCAACTGCTGGCGCAGTTCGCCCGGGCGGCCTCCCGGTCCCTGACCGGCAAGGAACTCAAGTCCCTGCACACCCAGTTCCTGCGCGAGGGCCGTACCGGGGAACCGGTGCGCTACGAGGCGGAGGTGGCGCGGCAGGGACGCACGTTCGCGAGCGTACGGCTCACCGCGCGCCAGGGGCACGGCGTGATCGCCGTGGCGCACGCGAGCCTGCACGCCTGGGAGGACGGGCCGGACCGTCAGACGGTCGATCCGCCCGCGGCACTCCCCGGTCCGGAGCGCCGGGCCGACCTCGGCCTGCTGCCGTGGGAGTCGCGCGCGGCAAGCGACCTCGACACGGAGAAGGCCGAGTCGCCGGTCCACGAACTGTGGACCCGGGTCCCCGGGGCACCCCGGGCCCTCGCGCCCGCGCTGCTGGCCTACGCCACGGATCTGACGCCCATTGGCACCGCGCTGCGGCCGCTGGCGGGGGTGACACAGGCGGACGCGGGCAAGGTCTTCGCCTCCGCCGTCACGTCACACACCGTGTGGTTCCACCGGCCGTTCGACAACGGGCAGTGGCTGCTGCTGCGCCAGCACAGTCCGCTGGCCGCGCACGGGAGGTGCTTCGGCCGCGGGGACGTGCTGACCGGGACGGGACAACTGGTCGCCTCCTTCGCCCAGGAGGCGCTGTTGCGGTTCGCCTGACCCCGCGCGGGGGTGCCCGCGGCCGAAGCCCGGACACCCCCGCGCGCCGGATCACGGCGCGGGTACTTCCAGCACCACCGCCGATCCCATCCCGCCGCCCGCGCACATGGCCGCGACGCCCACTCCCCCGCCCCGGCGACGCAGTTCGTGGACCAGGGTGACGACCATGCGGGCGCCGGTCGCCGCGACCGGGTGGCCGAGGGAACAGCCGCTGCCGTTGACGTTCACGGCGTCCGGGTCGAGATCCAGGCGGCGGACCGCGGCGACGGCGACCGCCGCGAACGCCTCGTTGATCTCGAAGAGGTCGACGTCGGACACCGTGAGGCCGGCCCGCCGCAGGGCTTTCGGAATCGCGAGGACCGGGGTCAGTCCGGTCTCGGCGGGGTCCACGGCGACCGAGGCCCAGGAACGCACGGTGGCCAGCGCCGGCCACCCCAGCCGCTCGTCGGCCACCGCCACGGCGGCCGCCGCGTCGTTCGCGCCGCAGGCGTTGCCGGCGGTGATGGAGAAGCCCTCGATCTCCGGGTGGAGCGGCTTGAGCGCGGCGAGGCGTTCCGCGCTGGTGTCGCGGCGCGGGTGCTCGTCGGCCTCGAAGGAGCCGTGCGGTGTGTCCACGGGCACGGTCTCGTCCTTGAAGCGTCCCTCGTCCAGCGCCCGGACGGCGTTGCGGTGCGAGCGCAGCGCCCAGGCGTCCATCTCCTCGCGGCTGATCCCGGCGCGCACCGCGGCGTTCCATCCCACCGTGATCGACATGTCGAGGTTGGGCGCGTCGGCGCGGTCGGGGTGGGAGGGCGGCACCCACCGGCCCTCCACGCCGCGGAAGGACAGTTCGGGCGCGGTGGAGGCGGAGTTGACCCCGCCGGCGAGCACCAGCCGGTCCATGCCGGCCCGGATGCCCGCGGCGGCGGTCTGCACCGCCGCCAGGCCGGCCGCGCAGTGCCGGTTCAGGGCGAGGCCCGGCACCTGCGGCAGTCCGGCGGTCAGCGCGGCGTGGCGGGCGACGACTCCGCCGCCGTAGTGGGACTCGGCGAGCACCACGTCGTCCACGAGGTCGGGGTCGAGGCCCGCCGCGGTCGCCCTGACGATCCGGTCGGCCAGTTCGTGGGCGGTGGTGTCGCGCAGGGTCCCCTTGAAGGCGGTGCCGATGGGGGTCCGCAGGGCGGCGACGAGCACGGCTTCAGGCATCGGGGGTCTCCTCCGGTCGGGCGAGTTCGGCCACCAGGGTGCGGCGCAGCAGCTTGCCCGTGGCGGTACGGGGCAGTTCGGAACGGAAGACGACGGTGTCCGGGGTCTTCGCGGAGCGCAGGCGGCGCTTGGCGAAGGAGCGGATCTCCTCCGGGTCGCCCGCGCCGACGAGCACCGCGACCAGCCGTTGGCCCCACTCCGGATCCGGCAGGCCCAGCACGGCGGCCTCCCGCACGCCCGGGTGCTGGAGCAGGACGTCCTCGATCTCCGCGGGCGCGATGTTCTCGCCGCCCCGGATGATGGTGTCGTCGGCGCGGCCGTCGAGGAAGAGGTAGCCGTCCGCGTCGAGACGGCCCCGGTCGCGGGTGGCGAACCAGCCGTCCTGGCCGCCGGAGCCGTCCGTGTCCTCGTACTCGCCCGAGATCTGGGCGCCCCGCACGAAGACCAGACCCGTCCCGCCGGGGCCGAGCGGCTTGCCGTCCCCGTCCCGGATCTCCACCTCGACGCCCGGCAGCGGGCGCCCCACCGATCCCAGCCGGTCGCGTACCGCCGGGTCCTCGGAGGCCATCGCGCGCCGGTGGTCGTCGGGTCCCAGCACGCAGACGGAGGACGCGGTCTCCGTCAGCCCGTAGGCGTTGACGAAGCCGGCCCGCGGGAACAGGCGCAGGGCGCGCTCCACCACCGGCCGGGGGCAGCGCGCGCCCCCGTAGGCGAGGTTGCGCAGCGTGGGGACGTGTACCCGCGCCTGAGCCGGTTCGTCGGTCAGCCGGGCCAGCATCGTGGGCACGACCATGGCGTGGGTGACGCCCTC
The DNA here is from genome assembly GCF_039542605.1 of Streptomyces ziwulingensis. Lineage (NCBI taxonomy): Bacteria > Bacillati > Actinomycetota > Actinomycetes > Kitasatosporales > Streptomycetaceae > Streptomyces > Streptomyces ziwulingensis. The sequence goes on along the minus strand of NZ_BAABIG010000092.1, from coordinate 72,558 downwards.
CCGCCGTACCGTGGCCAGCCAGTCGGCGGGCTGGAAGACGCTCTGGTAGACCACGCGGCGGCCGGCGTACAGGTGGGTGAGCAGGTTCATCAGACCGGCGACGTGGTACGGCGGGAGCGCCACCAGGCCGGCGTCGGCCGGCTCCGCCGACCCGAAGTCCTGGGTGTTGAAGACGTAGGCGAGCAGGTGCCGGTGACGGAGCAGGGCGGCCTTGGGGGCCGCGGTGGTGCCGCTGGTGTAGAGAACGACCGCGACGGCGTCCTGGTCCTGGGGCGCGGGCAGCCACTCGGCCTCTCCGGAGGCGACGAGCAGCGCGTCGAGGTCGGCCGTGTGGAGTACCTCGGCGCCGGGATGCCGCTCGACAAGTGCGTCCGACTGCTCCTCGGAGAGACGGTAGTTGAGCGGTACGAACGGGATGCCGGCCAGGGCGGCGCCGAACAGGGCGACCGGGTACGCCAGGTGGTTGGCTCCCAGGTAGAGGACGGCGGTACGGCCGCGGAAGCGGGCGGCCGCGTGCCGCGCGAGGCGGTGGAGTTCGGCGGCCCGGAGCGTGCGGCCGCCCTCGGTGACGGCCGGCCGGTCGTCCGCCGAGGCGGCCATTTCCAGAATCACGGCTATGTTCATGAGAATGGCATTCTCCTACACTCATATCCTTACTTGCAAGAGAGGGGAATGTCATGCGCATCGATGGTTGCGCGGCCCTGGTGGTGGGCGGCGCCGGCGGACTGGGCGAAGCCACGGTCCGGCGGCTGTGCGGAGCGGGCGCCCGGGTCGTGGTCGCCGACCTGGCCGACGACCGGGGCAAGGCGTTGGAGGCGGAACTGGGGGTGCGTTACGTCCGCACCGACGCCACCGACGAGGACTCGGTGCGGGCCGCGGTCGGGGAGGCCGAACGGGCGGGCCCGCTACGGATCGCGGTGGACTGCCACGGGGGTCCCGCGAGCGGTGGGCGGCTGGTCGGCAAGGACGGCTCCGCCCTGCCGCTGGAGGGCTTCCGCACCACCGTCGAGGTCTATCTGACCGCCGTCTTCAACGTGCTGCGGCTCGCCGCCGCGGCCATCGGCCGCACGGCCCCCGTCGACGAGGACGGCGGACGCGGGGTCGTCGTCACCACCTCGTCCATCGCGGCGTACGAGGGACAGATCGGTCAACTGCCGTACGCGGCGGCGAAGGGCGGCGTGTCGGCGATGACCCTGGTCGCGGCCCGGGACCTGTCCCCGCTCGGCATCCGCGTGGTCACCGTCGCCCCCGGCACGGTCCTCACCCCGGCGTACGGGAAGGCCGCCGCCGAGCTGGAGGCGTACTGGGCACCGCGGGTGCCGCACCCGCGGCGGATGGGGCGGCCCGAGGAGTACGCGGCGCTGGTGCAGCACCTGTGCGAGAACGACTACCTCAACGGGGAGGTGGTGCGCCTGGACGGCGCGCTGCGCTTCCCGCCGAAGTAGGCCCGGGGCCCGGTCGCGGGACGCCGTGGTCCGCGTACTCATCGGCGCGACGCCTCCACCGGCACGAGGAGGACCGCGGCGGTCCCCGGCGCCCAGGGCCCCGCACGGACTCCGATCTCGCCGGGCCGTTCACGCCTGGTCCCCGTGTTCTCCGAGCCGCGGTGGCGGACCGTACCGCGGCTCGTGCCCGGCGACCCGGAACGGACTGCCGACCAGCCGGAAGTCCCCCGCCCGCACCACCATCTCGGGCGCCTCGGCGAGGGCCTTGGGCAGGGCGCACACGGCCGCCGCGGGCACCCCGAGCGGGCGCAGCCGAGCCTCCCAGCCCTCCGCCGTGTCCGCGGCGAGGGCCTTCGTCACCACGTCGACGACCTCCTCGCGGCGGGCCGCGCGCTCGGCCATCGTCCGGTAGCCGCCGAGGCCGGCCTCGGCGGCGAAGGCGCGCCAGAAGGCGTCGTGCGTGATGAACAGGGCCAGGTGGCCCTCGGCGGTCGGGAAGAGCTGGGCGGGCGCGTAATAGGCGTGGGCGCCGCCGGAGCGGCGCGGGACCGTGCCGTCGTTGAGCCAGGCGGCGGCGTGGTAGTTGAGCTGGGAGAGCATGACGTCCCGCAGGGAGACGTCGACCTGGCCGCCGCGCCCGGAGACGACCTTCGCCAGCAGGCCGAGCGCCGCCGCGAACCCGGCCGAGTTGTCGGCGGAGGAGTAACCGGGGAGCTGGGGAGGACCGTCGGGCGCGCCGGTGAGCGCGGCGACGCCGGTGGCGGCCTGGACGACGTAGTCGAAGGCGGGTCGGTCGTCCGCGTCCGTGCCCCAGCCGGTCAGCGCCACACAGACCAGCCGTTCGTTCCAGGGCCTGAGCGCCTGGTACGTGAGGCCGTAGCGGTCGATGGCCGACGGCTTGAGGTTGACCAGGAGCGCGTCGGCGCCCCGCACGAGTGCGTGCAGCCGTCCCTGGCCCTCCGGGGTGGCCAGGTCCAGGCGGACGGAGCGCTTGCCCCGGTTGACGCTGGCGAAGTAGGCATCGGAGACTTGGCGGGAGAGATCACCGCCCGGCGGTTCGAGTTTGGTCACCTGTGCGCCCAGGTCGGCCAGGAGCATCGTGGCGTAGGGGCCGGCCAGGATGTGCCCGACCTCCAGGACCCGCAGCCCCGCCAGGGGGCCCGGCTCGCTCACCGGAAGTCCGCGGCGATCGCCGCCACCGCGTCGCGGGTGCGGAGCTTGGAGGCGACCAGCTCCGCGCGTCCGCCGCCCAGGGGCAGCAGCCGCACGGACAGGTCGGTCACGCCCGCGTCCGCGAACCGCCGGAAACGGGACCGGATGGCCCGCTCGTCGCCGGCCGCGCACAGGTCGCCGACGTCACGGGCGTCGCCGTGCTCCATCAGGCGCTGGTAGTGGGGCGACACCTCGGCCTCGCCGAGGACGCGGTTGGCCCGCTCGCGGGCGGCGTCCACCTCGTGCGGCGCGCACAGGCAGACCGGGAGGCCGGCGACGACGCGGGGAGCCGGGCGGCCGGCCTCCTGTGCCGCCTTGGTGAGGGTCGGTACGACGTGGCCGGCCACCGTCCGCTCGTCCGCCAGCCAGAGCACGGTCCCGTCGGTCAGCGCCCCCGCGATCCGCAGCATCACCGGACCCAGCGCGGCCAGCAGGACCGGCAGCGGGGAGACCGGGCCGAGGGTGAGCGGGTTGTGGACGCGGAAGACGTCGTTCTCGACGTCCACCGACGCGGCCCCGCCGACCGCGGCGTTCAGTACCTCCAGGTAGGCGCGGGTGTGCGCGGCGGGCTTGGTGTAGGGGAGGCCGAGCATGTCGCGCACGATCCAGTGGTGGGAGGCGCCGACGCCCAGGGCGAGGCGTCCGCCGGCCGCCGCGTGCGCGGACAGTGCCTGGCGGGCGAGGGCCACGGGATGCTGGGCGTGCACCGGGACGACCGCCGTGCCCAGCTCGATGCGCGAGGTGGCCTGTCCCATCAGGGTGACGGCCGTCAGCGCGTCGAAGTCGGTGGGCACCTGCGGCACCCACACCGTGTCGAACCCGGCCTCCTCCGCCCAGCGGGCGTCGTCGGCCATGCGGTCCGCCTTGTGCGCGGCGTCGCCCCGCTCGGGACCGCTCATCACTCCGACTCGCATGTCACTCCTTCGCGTTCGACGGGCTCTCGGGTGCGCCGGTCAGGGCACGGATGTCGGCCACGAGGGTGTTCAGCGCCGTCCCGGTGGGGAACACGGCGGCGGCCCCGGCCTCGTACAGCCGGTCCACGTCCCCGGCGGGGATGGTGCCGCCGACCACGACGGGGATGTCGTCCGCGCCCGCCGCGCTCAGCGCCTCCACCGTGCGGCGGGTCAGCGCGAGGTGGGCGCCGGACAGGATGGAGAGCCCGACCAGGGCCACGTCCTCCTGTACGGCGGTGGCGGCGATGTCGTCGACGCGGCGCCGGATGCCGGTGAACACCACCTCGAACCCGGCGTCCCGCAGCGCCCGCGCGACCAGTTTCGCCCCGCGGTCGTGGCCGTCGAGTCCGGGTTTGGCGACGAGCACCCGCACCGGCGCCATCAGAACACCACCGGCTGCCGGAACTCGCCCCACACCTCGCGCAGGGCGCCGGACATCTCGCCGACCGTGCAGTGGGCGTGGGCGCAGGCGATCAAGGGGTCCATCAGGTTGCTGTCTCCTTCGGCGGCGCGTCTCAGATCGGTGAGGCGGGCGCGGACGTCGGCGGCCCGGCGTTCGGCCTTGACCCGGGCGAGCCGTTCGAGCTGCCGTTCCCGGCCCCCGGCGTCCAGTTCGTAGGTGGCCAGGCCGGGCGGGGGTTCCTCGGCGGTGAAGCGGTTGACGCCGACGACCGGGCGCTCGCCGGAGTCGACCTCCCGGTGCAGCCGCCACGCCTCGTCGGCGATGAGTCCCTGGAGGTAGCCGTCCTCGATGCAGCGGACCATGCCGCCGTGCGCGTCCAGGTCGGCCATGATCCGCTCGATGCCCTCCTCGGTGGCGTCGGTCAGCGCCTCCACGAAGTACGAGCCGCCCAGCGGGTCGGCGACCGACGTCACGCCGGTCTCGTGGGCGAGGATCTGCTGGGTCCGCAGGGCGAGGGTGGCCGACTCCTCGCTGGGCAGGGCGAACGGCTCGTCCCAGGCGGCGGTGAACATCGACTGCACCCCGCCGAGGACGGAGGCGAGCGCCTCGTAGGCGACCCGGACGGTGTTGTTGCGGGCCTGCGGTGCGTACAGCGACGCCCCGCCTGCCACACATCCGAACCGGAACATGCACGCCTTGTCGGTCCCGGCGCCGAACCGTTCCCGCACGATCGTCGCCCACCGTCTGCGTCCGGCCCGGTACTTGGCGATCTCCTCGAAGAAGTCGCCGTGGGTGTAGAAGAAGAAGGAGATCTGCGGCGCGAACTGGTCGATGGTCATGCGGCCGCGGGCCAGGACGGTCTCGCAGTACGTCACACCGTCGGCGAGGGTGAACGCCATCTCCTGCACGGCGTTGGCGCCCGCGTCCCGGAAGTGGGCTCCGGCGACCGAGATCGCGTTGAAGCGGGGCACCTCGGCGGCGCAGAACTCGATCGTGTCGGCGATGAGCCGGAGCGACGGCTCGGGCGGCCAGATCCAGGTACCGCGGGAGGCGTACTCCTTGAGGATGTCGTTCTGGATGGTGCCGGTCAGCTTCGCGCGCGGGATGCCGCGCTTCTCGGCGGCGGCGACGTGGAGGGCGAGCAGGATCGCGGCCGTGCCGTTGATGGTGAAGCTGGTGCTGATGCGGTCCAACGGGATGGTGTCGAAGAGGATCTCGGCGTCGGCGAGGGTGTCGAGGGCGACCCCGACCCGGCCGACCTCGTCGGTGTACTCCGGGTCGTCGGAGTCGTACCCGCACTGCGTGGGCAGGTCCAGGGCGACCGACAGGCCGGTGCCGCCCTGGTCCAGAAGGTAGCGGTAGCGGCGGTTGGACTCCTCGGCGGTACCGAAGCCGGAGTACTGGCGCAGGGTCCAGGTCCGGCCCCGGTAGCCGGTGGGATAGTTGCCGCGGGTGAAGGGGAAGGCGCCGGGCGGCGGGGGGTCCGCGGGGCGGTCGGCGGGGCCGTATACGGACTTCAGCGGAAGGCCGGAGGCGGTGCGGGCGTCATCGGTCATGTCGGGGCGTCGTCCTTGTGGTGGTGTGGCGGTCAGCGCAGCCGGTCCTTGAGCACCTTGCCGGTCGCGGTGAGCGGCAGGCCGGTGCGGAACTCGACGTGGCGGGGCACCTTGAAGCCGGCCATGTGTTCTCCGGCCCAGGCGATCAGATCGGACTCGGTCACCTCGCCGCGCCGGACCACGAACGCCTTGCCGACCTGTCCCATCCGCGCGTCGGGCACCCCGACGACGGCGACCTGGGCGACGGCCGGGTGGTTCAGCAGGAAGCCCTCGATCTCGGCCGGATAGGCGTTGAAGCCGCCGACGACGAACATGTCCTTCTTCCGGCCGACGATCCGCAGCCGGCCCTCGTCGTCCAGCTCGCCGAGGTCGCCGGTACGCAGCCAGCCGTCGGCGTCGACGGCCTCGGCGGTGGCCTCCGGGTCGTCGAGGTAGCCGCGCATCACGGCGTAGCCGCGCACCAGGACCTCCCGGTCGTCGGCGAGGCGCACCTCGAAGCCTTCGCAGGGGCGGCCGACGGTCGTGGCGACCGCCTCGTACGGGTCACCGGGACGGGAGGCGGTGACGGTGCCGGCCTCGGTGAGGCCGTACCCGGTCATCAGGTGGGTGAACGGCAGTTCCGTGGTGATCCGGCGCACCAGCTCCACGGGGATGTCGGCGGCACCGGTCACCGCGACCCGCAGCGAGGACAGGTCCCGTGCGCGGTCCGCCGCCAGCAGGGAGTGGTAGAGCGTGGGCGGGCCCGGCAGGACCGTCACCCGCTCCCTCTCCACCAGCTCCAGCACGCGGTCCACGTCGAAGACCGCGAGCGGCAGCGCGGTGGCGCCCCGGATCAGGGAGGCGACCAGGCCCGCCTTGTACCCGAAGATGTGGAAGAAGGGGTTGACCATCAGGTACCGGTCGCCCTGCCGCAACCCCGCGAGGTCGCACCACTGCGCGTACAGCCGCAGGGTCTGCCCGTGGGTGGTCATCACTCCCTTGGGGCGGCCCGTGGTCCCGGAGGTGAAGACGATGTCGGCCAGGTCGTCCGGGCCGGCCTCGCGCCACAGCGGCGGCCCGGAGGCGAGGAACCCGTCCTCGCGCAGGTCGATGACGGGCAGACCGGGCGGGCCGGTGAACTCCCGGTCCAGAAAGCCGTTCTGGACCAGCAGCGCCTTGGCACCGCTGCGTACGACGATGTCGTGCGCCTCCGCCTGAAGGAACCGGGTGTTCACCGGGACCAGCACCCCGCCGGCCGTCAGCAGCCCGAAGGCGGCGACGATCCACTCGGCCGAGTTGGGCGCCCACAGTGCGACCCGGTCCCCCGGGCCGACGCCCTGAGCGGCGAACGCTCCCGCGGTGCGCCGGACCCGGTCGGCCAGTTCGGTGAAGGTCAGGCGCAGCCGGCCGTCGACCACGGCCTCGGCGTCGCCGAACCGGCCGGCCGCGTCCTGGACCAGGTGCGGAATGCTGCGCCAGCGACCGGCGGCCGTCATGCGTCGGTCGGCCGGGACGGGGTGCCGCCCCTCACCTTGGCCTGGTCCGCGCCGGGCGGGGGACACGCGAGCTCACGAGACGGCATGAGATTCTCCTTCGCTGATTGAGAGAATCATATTCTCACCGGGTGCCGGGAGCAATGTCGCCACGGCGAGAGAACCCCGCACCTTCACGAAGGAGGTTCGCGAGAATTGCACTCTCCCATGACGAGAAGGTAAGTTTCATCCATGGCACGCGACCACGGCTTCCATCCGGTGCGGATCACCCGGATCAAGGACGAGGCGCCGGACGTCCGCACCTTCACCCTCGACGCCGCTTTCCCCTACCGCGCCGGGCAGTTCCTGACCTTCCAGGCCCGCGGGGCACTGCGCAGCTACTCGATGTCGAGTTGTCCGGACACCGACGCCGAGGTGTGCGTGACCGTCAAGCGCGTGCCCGGAGGACTCGTCTCGGAGTGGCTGCACCAGGAGCTGCGGCCGGGCGACACGCTGTACGCGACCCGGCCGTGCGGGACCTTCTGCCTGCGCGAGGGGGCCGACGGGCGCCCGCTCGTGGCCTTCGCCGGAGGCAGTGGCGTCACGCCCGTCTTCTCCCTGGTCAAGAGCGCCCTCGCCACCACCACCCGCCAGGTGCGGCTGCTGAGCGCCCATCAGAGCCGGGAGGCCGCCCTCTTCTCCGCCGCCCTCGACGCGCTCGCCGTCCGCCACCCCGGACGGTTCGAGGTGCGCCACCACCTCGACGACCGGGACGGGCTGGTCAGCGCGGACGAGATCCTTGCGGTGGCGGGCGAGGTGGGGCGGGAACCGGACTTCTACGTGTGCGGACCGGCCCCGTTCATGGACCTGGTGGAACGGACGCTGACCGGAGCGGGGGTGCCGCCGGAGCGGATCGTCGTGGAGCGTTTCACGCCGGCGACGGCGGAGCCCGTCGTCCCGGTCCGGGCGCCGGCGGCCGAGTCCGCCGCCCCGGGGACCGTCACGGTCGGGCTGCGCGGGCAGCACCGCACCGTCCCGCAGCGGCCGGGCGAGACGCTGCTGCAGACCGCCCGCCGGGCGGGGTTCAGCCCGCCCTTCTCCTGCGAGTCCGGGGACTGCGCCACCTGCATGGGGCAGCTCACCGCGGGCGAGGCCAAGATGCGGGTGAACAACGCCCTGGACGCCGAAGAGGTGGCCGAGGGCTGGGTGCTCACCTGCCAGGCCGAGCCGACCTCCGGCGAGGTGACCGTGGTGTACGACGGCTGAACCCCGCCCACCCGACGGCCGGCCCGTCCCCACCCGACGGCAGAACCGTCCCCACCCGACGGCCGACCCGTCTCCCCCCCCGAAGGCAGAACCGTTCCGCCCGACGACCGGAAGGCCGCACATGGTTGAGCTGGAGCTTCAGGACGGCCTGGCCGTCGTCACGATCGACCGCCCGCAGGCCCGCAACGCCCTCGACCTCGCCACCATGGACGAGCTGGAGAAGGCCCTGGACGCGGCCGAGGGGGCCGCGGCGCTGGTGGTGACCGGGGCGGGGGACCGGGCGTTCGTGTCCGGCGGTGACCTCAAGGAACTGGCCAAGCTCCGCACGGAGACGCAGGCCGCCGCGATGGCGTCGCGGATGAGGGCGCTGTGCGACCGGCTCGCCGCCTTCCCGGGCCCGGTGCTGGCCGCGCTCAACGGACACGCGCTGGGCGGCGGCGCCGAGGTCGCGGTCGCGGCCGACATCCGGGTGGCGGCGGACGACATCCGCATCGGTCTCAACCAGGTCAGGCTGGCGATCGTACCGGCCTGGGGCGGGGCGGAGCGCCTGGCCCGGCTGGTGGGACCCGGGCGGGCGCTGCTGCTGGCGGGGACCGGCCGCCTGCTTGAGGCCGTCGAGGCGGAGCGGATGGGACTGGTCGACCTGGTGCTGCCGCGCGCGGAGTTCGACCGGGGCTGGCGCGAACTGGCGCTCTCCCTGGCCACCCGCCAGGCCCGCGAGATCAAGAACCTGACCACCTGCGCCCGCGCGCCGCGGGAGGCCGCCATGGCCTTCGGTCGGCTGTGGGCGTCCGAGGAACACTGGGAAGCGGCGGAGAAGGTGATGTCCCGTGGCAAGTGAGGTCCGCGGTGAGGTCTGCGGCGAAGACCGCGTGCAGGAGGGGCCGTTCGGGCCCGAAGTGCGGCCGGCCGGAGGGGCGGCCGGCCAGACCGTGCTGTACGTGCACGGTGATTCCCGGCTGGCGGGCACCCCGCAGGACGCCCTGCCGACCGCGCGGGAACTGACCCGCCGCACCGGCCAGGCGGTCGTGTGCGCGCGCTACCGTCCGCGTTTCCCGCAGGCGCTGGAGGACGTGTACGCCGCCTGGGAGCACTGCCACGAGCGAGGGCCGGTAGCGGTCGCGGGCAAGCGGCTCGGCGGGGCCCTGGCGGCCGGTCTGCTGCTGCGCCTGCGGGACGCGGGGGCGCCGCTGCCCACCTGCGCGGTACTGACCTCCCCGGTGCTGGACTTCACCCTGGACGCGCCGAGCCTGTTCCGCAATGCGGCCGCCGACCGCACGGTCGACGCGGAGACGCTCCCCCTGCGGGTCGCGGCCTACGCGGGAACCACCCCCCGCGACCATCCGCTGCTCAGCCCCCTGCACGGCAATCTGCACGGGCTGCCCCCGGTACAACTGCACGCCGCCGGCACGGAGGTGCTGCTGGACGACACGCTGTCGTTCGCCACCCGGGCCGCACACTCCGGGATCGCCGTGGACATGCGTGTCTACGAGGACCTGTCGGCGCAGGGACTGAAGGGGCTGCACGCCATGGCGGTGTTCCTGAGATCGTGGCACCGGTCGGCGTCGTTCACCGCGTCCGAGACCTGAGAGCGCGGTCCGGACGACCGGCCGGGGCCCCCGCGCCCCCGCCGGTCCTCACCGGTCTCACCGGTCTCACCGGTCCTCACCGGTCCGCGAGGAGGGACTCCGCGGCCCGCCAGGCCATCGCCATGACCGGCCCGTTGAGGTTCCCGGCGACCATGACCGGCAGGACCGACGCGTCGACCACCCGCAGGTTGTCCACACCGCGCACCCGCAGCTCCGGGTCGGTGACGTCCTGCGGCGCGGAGCCCATCGCGCAGGTGCCGACGGCGTGGAAGCCGCAGTAGCCCCCGTCGAGGGCCGACCGGACGACCTCCTCCTCGGAGTCGGAGGCGACCGAGGGTCCGGGGAAGGTCTCGCGGCGGATGCGGGAGGCGATGGGGTCGGTGGCGAAGTACGCGCGCAGCCGGCCGAACAGGTCACCGGCGACCTTCCGGTCGTGCGCCGAGGCGAAGTAGCCGGGGTCGATGTCCGGGGCGGCGTCCGGATCGGCCGAGGTGATGGCCAACGACCCCTCCGAGGTGGGTCGCAGCACCATCGCACACGCCGACACCCCGGGCTCCCGCTCGACCGCGGCGGGCTTTCCGGGCACCAGCGCACCCAGTGACCAGGGCGCGAGCAGCACCTCGGCGTCGGGACGTGCCGCGTCCGGGCGGGACTTGAGGAAGGCCATCACGTCGTAGGCGGGCCGGGCCAACGGGCCCTTGCGGGTGAGCAGGTAGGCGGCGCCCGTACGGGCCTGCGCGACGGAGCCGGCCAACTGCCGGTTGGCGCCCAGCGGGGCGTTGAGGCGGAACCGCAGCGCCAGGCAGCGGTGCTCACGCAGCCGCGCCCCCACCAGTGGGCGGTCGAGGCGCACCTCCACGCCCGCGGCACGCAGCGTCCCGGCCGGCCCGATGCCGGAGAGCTGGAGCAGCTTGGGCGTGGCCAGGCTGCCGAGGCTGAGGATGACCTCGCGCCGGGCCAGGATGGTCTCGCTCGACCCCCGCGCGGTGCGCACCTGGACGCCCGTCGCCTTGTCCCCGTCCAGCAGCACCCGGGTGACGGTGGTGTGCGCGGCGACGACCAGGTTCGGACGGGAGCGGGCGGGGCGGAGGAAGGCACGGGCGGCGCTGAAGCGCTGCCCGGCCTTGATGGTGGCCATGGCGTAACCGATGCGTTCGCCGTCGTGCTCGTTGACGTCGGCGACCGCCCGCAGGCCCAGGGTCTCGCCCGTCGCGATGAGTTCGTCGCACAGCGGGTCCGGGTCACGGACGGTGGACACGCGCAGGGGGCCGCCGGTGCCCCGGGTGGGCGAGGCGCCCAGAGCGTTGTCCTCGATGGCACGGAAGGCGGGCAGGACGGATTCCCAGTCCCAGCCCGGGTTGCCGAGTGCCGCCAGGCCGTCCCAGTCGGCGCGGGTGCCCCGGTTGTAGACCATGCCGTTGACCGAACTCGATCCGCCGAGCACCTTTCCGCGCACCCACATGTCGGGGTTGCCACCGGGACGCACCGGGCGGGTGCGGTAGTGCCAGGAGTAGGACGGGTCGCCGAAGAGCTTGCCGACGCCCTTGGGGACGCGCAGGTAGGGGTGGCGGTCGGCGCCGCCGGCCTCGACGAGCAGCACCTGGACGCCGGGGTCGCGCGAGAGCCGGTCGGCCAGCACGCAGCCGGCCGATCCGGCCCCCGCTATCACATAGTCGTACATCTCGTGCCACTCCTTCTTCGCGGGCCGGCGGCCGGGTGGTGGGGTCAGGACTGTGGTGTGTCGTCGCGGTACACCTGGCCGCCCTTCATCACGAAGGTCACACGCCCGGTGACCGAGACGTCCGTGAGCGGGTCGCCGGGCACCGCGACGACGTCCGCGAGGAGCCCGGGTTCGAGGCGGCCCCGGTCGTCGGCGTCGATCAGGTCGGCGGCGACCGTGGTCGCGGCGCGCAGGGCCTGCAGCGGGCGCATGCCCCGGTCCACCAGGGCGCACAGTTCCAGCGCTCCCCTGCCGTGCGGGACGGCGGGCGCGTCGGTGCCGAGGGCGACCTTGACGCCGCGCCGGATCGCTCGGGCCGTGGACTCGCGGGCGCGCGGGAAGACGTCGGCCGCCTTCGCCCGGAGGACGGGATCGGCGTGCTCGGTCTTCATGCCCTCGGTGAGGTAGGTGGTGGCGACCAGGAAGGTGCCTCGCTCGACCATCAGGTCGAGAGTGGCGTCGCTCGCCAGGAAGCCGTGCTCGATGCAGTCGATGCCCGCCTCGACGGCGGCCCGGATCGCGGAGTCGCCCATGCAGTGGGCGGCGACCTTCACACCCGCCCGGTGCGCCTCGTCCACCGCGGCGCGCAGTTCCTCGTCCGAGTACTGCTGGGCACCGGCCGGACCGGTGTGGGACATGACGCCGTTGGAGGCGCACACCTTGATGACCCGGGCGCCGTACTTGAGTTGGTGACGGACCGCCTTGCGCACCTGAGCCACCCCGTCGGCGATGCCCTCCTGGACGGTGAGCGGCAGCACGCCGGGGGCGAACGCCTGGAACATGGTGGGGTCGAGGTGTCCGCCGGTCGGCGCGATCGCGTGTCCGGCGGGGACCACCCGCGGCCCCTCGATCCAGCCGAGGTCGATGGCCTTTTTCAGCGCGACGTCGAGGAGGACGCCGCCCGTCTGCACGAACAGGCCCAGGTTGCGGACGGTGGTGTAGCCGCGCCGCAGGGTCCGGCGGGCGTTGGCCGCGGCGCGCAGGGTCCGTACGGCCGGGTCCTCCTGCACCGGGATCAGCGGGCTGCGGTGGTCGGGGCCGCCGAGGAAGAGGTTGACCTCCATGTCCATCAGACCGGGCAGTAGGGTGACGTCGCCGAGGTCCCGCACCACCGTTGCCTCGGGGAGCCGGCCCGGCGGTCCCACCTCGGTGATGTGCTCTCCGGTCACGAGCAGGCGGCCGGGTTCGACGAGCTCGCCCTTGTCGATGTCGAGCAGGCGGGCCGCCCGCAGCAGCACCGGCGGCTGCTCGCCCGGCGGCCTCACGCACCCGCCTGGTGGCGCGGGCGGGGCGAGGGAGACGTGACGCTGAAGAGCTGGGCCATGCCGGAACCTCCGTGTCGGACCGCCGGGCCGGAGCACCGGGTCCACCGCGTGTTCTGGGTCATCATGACGATAACAGTGATCTCCGAAAGGGAGAATAGCGTTATCACCGTTCACCGGGAGGACGTCACCGGGTTCGCCGGGAGGTCGGCCGCCGCCGCTCGCCCCGGCGTCCCGTCCCACCCTGCCCCGTCAGCCGTCGCCGGGCAGCAGTTCCTCCAGCGCGCGCACGGCGGCCTCCAGCGGTCCGAGGGACAGGCCCAGGTCCGCCGCGAGGCCGGTGACCACCGCGAGGTCCTTGCGCAGGAAGGGCGCGGCACTCGCCGCGAGCCCGCCCACCCCGCCCCGGTCGGCGAGCACCCGCACGGTCCGCGGATCGCCCGTGGTGTGCACGGCGAGCACCGACCCGGCGGGCAGCGCGGGGATCAGCGCCCCGTCCAGGCAGACCTCCCGGACCTGCGCGTCGGTGCGGACGCGGACCAGGACGGCGTCGGCGCCGCGCGCCGCGGCGGCGAGCGAGGCGACAGGTTCGGCGCCGTCACCGGCCAGGGCCGCGCACGCCTCGGCGCCGCGGGCGTGCACGCGCACCCGGTGTCCGGCCCGCACCAGGCGCCGCACCATGGGGCGACCCACGCGCCCGGCGCCCACGAAACCCAGCTCCATGACGACCTCCGGCTTCTCCGATCCCTCCCGGACAGAGTTCGAGAATAGCATTCTCGTAAAATGCCAGTAACAGTCTCATTTCTTGCGGAGCGCGATTCGGTAGGGGCAGTACATCCTCTCCACACATATGTGGAGTACCGTTCTTCCATGAGTGTCGTCCCCGCCGAACCGGTCGAGTCCCCCGAGCCCGCGTGGCGGCAGCGCGCCGTCGAGCGATCCACCCGGGCTGCCAAGCTGCGCGCCGAACAGCGGGTGCAGCGCTTCCTGGACGCGGCCCGGGAACTGATCACCGACAAGGGCACCACCGACTTCACCGTGCAGGAGGTCGTGGAGCGCTCCCGCCAGTCGCTGCGCAGCTTCTACCAGCACTTCGACGGCAAGCACGAGCTGCTGCTCGCCCTCTTCGAGGACGCCCTGTCGAGGTCGGCCATCGAGATGCGGGAGAAGCTCTCGACCGTCGCGGGCCCCCTGGAGCGGCTCAAGGTCGCGGTGGGCCTGCTGTACGACGCGTCGACGCCCCGCCAAGGGCAGCAGTCCCCGCTCTTCACCGACTTCGCCGTGCAGTTGCTGGTCAGCCACCCGGACCAGGTGGCGACCGCCCATCTGCCGCTGCTCACCCTGTTCACGGAACTGGTCGAGGGCGCGGTCGAGGCCGGTTCGGCCGTCGCGCCCCGGCCCCGCCGCACCGCGTCCCTGATCATGCAGACCGCGATGTTCACGGCCCAGGCCCCCGCCGCGCCGGTCGGCGCGCCCCCCTCCCGGATCGGCGCCGAGGACGTCTGGGAGTTCTGCCTCGGCGGCATCACCGGCGCCCGCGAAGAGGCCGAGGTGCGGGCGGGCGCAGCGAGGAAGAGCCCCGCGGCCAGGAAGACGGCGGCGAAGAGGGCCCCGTCGAAGAAGTCCGCCACCACGAAGGACACCGCGCACGGCACGGCCTGACACCACCGTCGAATCGTCCTGAGGGGCCCGCGCCCACGCGGGCCCCTCAGCCGTACTGCCCTCAACCACCGCTCTCGCACGGGCAGTTGACGGCCACTTCGGTCTGACCTTTGATATGTTTCCCACATCAGCGACCGGCAGAGGGGGCTCCCCGCCGTGGACTTCGAGCTGACCGAGGACCAGGAGACGATCCGCAAGGCCGTGGCCGGCCTCCTGCGTGACTTCGACGACCGGTACTGGAGGGAGAAGGACCGCGACCACGCCTTCCCGGAGGAGTTCTACGCCACCGTGGCCGACGGCGGCTGGCTCGGTATCACCATTCCGGAGGCGTACGGCGGCCACGGCCTCGGTGTCACCGAGGCCACCCTCCTGTTGGAGGAGGTGGCCCGCTCGGGCGGCGGGATGAACGCCGCCAGCGCCATCCATCTGTCCATCTTCGGCATGCACCCGGTCGTGGTGCACGGCTCGGAGGAGCTCAAACGCCGCACCCTCCCCCGCGTGGCCGCCGGGGACCTGCACGTCTGCTTCGGGGTCACCGAGCCCGGCGCCGGCCTGGACACCACGAGCATCACGACGTACGCCCGGCGGGACGGCGACCACTACGTCGTCAGCGGCCGCAAGGTGTGGATCTCCAAGGCGGTGGAGTCGGAGAAGATCCTGCTGCTGACCCGCACCTCCCGGCGCGAGGAGGTGGCCAAGCCGACGGACGGTATGACGCTCTTCCTCACCGACCTCGACCGCGACCACGTCGACATCCGCCCCATCCCGAAGATGGGCCGCAACGCCGTCACCTCGAACGAGCTGTTCATCGACGAGCTGCGGGTCCCCGTCCGCGACCGGGTCGGCGCGGAGGGCCAGGGCTTCCGCCACCTGCTCGACGGCCTCAATCCCGAGCGGATGCTGATCGCCGCCGAGGCGCTGGGGATCGGCCGGGTGGCGCTGGAGCGGGCCGTGTCCTACGGCCGGGACCGCGAGGTGTTCGGCCGCCCCATCGGCATGAACCAGGGCATCCAGTTCCCGCTCGCCGACTCGCTCGCCCGGCTCGACGCGGCGGAGCTGGTGCTGCGCAAGGCGACCTGGCTGTACGACCGGGGGCGGCCCTGCGGCCGGGAGGCGAACACCGCCAAGTACCTGTGCGCCGACGCCGGGTTCACCGCGGCCGACCGCGCCCTGCAGACCCACGGCGGGATGGGCTACTCCGAGGAGTACCCCGTGGCCCGCTTCTTCCGGGAGGCCCGGCTGCTGCGGATCGCACCGGTCAGCCAGGAGATGGTCCTCAACTACCTGGGATCCCACGCGCTGGGACTCCCCCGCAGCTACTGAACCTCAGGTACCTCAGGTGTCGACACTCCAGGAGTCAGGCATGACCGACCGTACGGGACTGTTCGACCTCACGGGGCGCTCGGCGCTGGTGACCGGGGCCGGCGGCGGGATCGGCGCAGCGGTGGCGCGGGCCCTGGCCCGGGCCGGCGCAGCGGTGCTCGTCACCGACGTGGACGGCGAGGCGGCGGGGGCGGTGGCCGGCCGGCTCGACGCCGACGGCCTGCGCGCCGGCAGCGCGGCTCTCGACGTGCGGGACCGGGCGGCCGCCGACGCCGCCGCGGCCCGGGCGGCCGCGCTCACCGACGGGACCCTGCACATCCTTGTCAACAACGCCGGTGTCACCGCGCCCGCCATGTTCGACAGGCTGACGGAGGATTCCGTGCGGCGCCTGATCGACGTCCATGTCCTGGGCGCCTTCCACTGCACCCGGGCGGCACTGCCGTTCCTGGCGACGGACGGGACCGGGCGCGTCATCAACGTCACCTCCTCGGCCGGTCTGACCGGCACCCTCGGCCAGGTGAACTACTCGGCGGCGAAGGCGGGCGTCATCGGCCTCACCAAGTCGCTCGCCCGGGAACTGGCGCGCACGCGGATCCTGGTCAACGCTCTCGCCCCGCTGGCCGCCACCCCGATGACGCAGACCATCCGCACCGACCCCAGGTTCGCCGAGCGCATGCTCGCCCGCATCCCGCTGGGCAGATGGGCGGAGGCCGACGAGGTCGCGGGGGCCTTCGTCTTCCTCGCCTCGGACGCCGCCTCCTTCGTCACCGGGCAGGTGCTGCCGGTGGACGGGGGCATGGTCATGTGACAGCCCCGGCCGGGCTGTGTTGAATGGCCCGGCCGCACCAGGACGCCCGACGAGAGGCCCGCACCGTGACCGACACCCCGCCGCCGACGCCCGCACCGCGCTTCGAGCCGCTCACCGTGCCGAAGGCGTCGGACGTACTGGCGGCCGAGGTACGGGAAAGGATCCTGTCCGGGGAGTTCGACGAGGGCACCGCCCTGCCGCCGGAACGTCAGCTCGTGGAACAGACCGGACTCAGCCGTGCCACGGTGCGGGAGGCGCTGCGGGTCCTGGAGGTCGAACGGCTGGTGGAGATCCGGCCCGGCCGCGGGGGCGGCGCCTTCGTACGGCGGCCGGGACGTGACTCCCTCGCCAGCACCGTGCGACTGGTGATCCGGGGACAGCGCATCCGGCTGGAGGCGCTGCACGAGACCCGGGAAGCGATCGAGCCGGCCTGCGCGGCACTGGCGGCCAGACGCCGCACCGACAGCGATCTGGCCGAACTGGACGCCGCGCACGCGGAGCTGGTCGGGGCGGGCACCGACGTACCCCGGTTCCTGCGTGCCAACATCCGGTGGCACAACGCCGTCGCGCGGGCCGGCGACAACGAGCTGCTCATCGGCTTCATGGGCGCCCTCTCGCAGTCCATCCACGCCTCCACCGATCTGGCGCAGTTCCTGGACGCCGGCATCCGCCGGCTCACCGCCCACGCCCACGCCCGGGTCACGGAGGCGATCCGGGCACGGGACGCGGCGGCGGCCCACCGGCGGATGAGCCGTCATGTGTGCGGCTTCGCACGGGCCGCCACCGAGGTGGACGGACGGGAACTGGTGGCGCTGCCGGAGGCCGAGGACTGACCCCGCCGACGGCTGACACCTGCCCGGCCCGCCGGCCCCCGACCCGACGGCGACCCCGACAAGACCTCGCCGGAGCACGTACCGCGATCGACCCCCCTCCGGCGAGAATGATGTTCTCGTTTTTTGACAACACCATTGACAGTATCGGTCCGGCCATAAATATCATCACCGCATGAGCGACGTGCTGGCCGTCCCGCCCTTCGTCCACGGAGGGATCTCCCGGATCCGGCGGAACACCCTCGCCGAGCGGCCGCCGCGCCCGCCCGCCGACGGCCGTGACCGAAACGGAGTTCCGCCATGCGACACGACCTGGAACACCGGAGCATCCCGAACGTGGTGCGGGCCGCCGCACGGCGGTTCGGTGCCGCGACCGCGCTCGTCGACGCAGAACGGCGCATCGGCTTCGACGAGTTGGAGGATCTGATGATCCGGGCCGTCGCGGCGGCGCGGGCGCTGGGCATCGGGCCGGGCGACCGCGTCGGGCTGTGCGCCCCGAACTGCGCGGAGTGGATCGTGGCGGCCCTCGGCATCCAGGGCGCCGGAGGGATCGTCGTACCGCTCAACACCCGGTTCAAGGCACGGGAACTCTCCTACATCCTGCGCAGATCCGGCGCCAGGGCCCTGTTCGCCGCCGCGTCCTTCCTGGGCACCGACTACACGGCCGACCTGCGACGCGCCGATCCGGAACTGCCCGCGCTGCGCACCACCGTGTCGCTGCTGGGGCCGCGCGGCGAGGCCGCACTGGCCTGGGACGACTTCCTGGATCTGGGCTCGGGCTCGGCGCGGGCGGTGACGGCGGCGCACGAGGCCGTCGACCGGCTCACCCCGGACCACGTCAGCGACGTGATGTTCACCTCCGGCACCACCGGCCATCCCAAGGGCGTCGTCCTCACCCACGGGCAGTCGCTGCGCGCGTACGGCTGGATGTCCGCGCAGTACGGCTTCCGCGCCTCGGACAGCTTCCTGGTCATCCCGCCGTTCTTCCACTGCTTCGGCTACAAGGCGGGCTGGCTCGCCTCGTTCCTGCACGGTGTGACGGTGATCCCGATGGCCGTCTTCGACGCGGGCCGGGCCCTGGAGCTGATCGAGCGGGAACGGGTCGCCATCCTGCTCGGCCCGCCCACCATCTTCCACGACCTGCTCCGCCACCCCGGCCGCCGGGACCGCGACCTGTCGTCGTTACGGGTGTCCATGACGGGCGGATCGACCATTCCCGAGCCCCTGATCCACGCCATGCGCGAGGACCTGACCTTCGACGTCGTGCTGAGCGCCTACGGACTCACCGAATCGACCGCGCTGGTCACCACCACCCGGATCGGGGACACGGAGCGGACGGTGGCCCGCACCACCGGCCGTCCCCTCCCCGATGTCGAGATCCGTCTCACCGACGACTCGGGGGCCGAGGTGCCGGCCGGCGAGAACGGGGAGATCCGGGTCCGCGGCTACAACGTCACCCAGGGGTACTGGGACGACCCGCGGGAGACGGCCGCGGCCATCGACACCGACGGATGGCTGCGCACCGGCGACATCGGGCACCTCGACGCGGCGGGCAACCTCGTGATCGTCGACCGCAGGAAGGAGATGTACATCGTCGGCGGCTTCAACGCCTACCCGGCGGAGATCGAGAAACTGCTGCTGGGCTGCGCGCGGATCGCACAGGCGGCGGTGGTCGGGGTGCCCGACGACCGCCTGGGCGAGGTGGGCTGCGCCTTCGTCGTCCCCGCCCCCGGGGCCCGCCTCACCGAGGACGGCGTCGTGGCCTGGGCACGGGACCACATGGCCAACTTCAAAGTGCCCCGGCACGTGCGCGTCGTCGAGGCCCTGCCGCGCAACGCCGGCCTGAAGGTCCTCAAGGACGACCTGCGGGCCCGGTTCCGGGAGGGTGAGCACTGATGGACGGACCGCTTCGCGGCGTCACCGTGGTGGCGTTGGAACAGGCCGTGTCGGCACCGATGTGCACCCGCACCCTCGGCGACTTCGGAGCCCGCGTGATCAAGGTGGAGAACCCGGCCGGGGGTGACTTCGCACGGCACTACGACGACGTGGTGGGCGGCCTCGCGGCCCACTTCGTGTGGGTGAACCGGGGCAAGGAGTCGGTCGCGCTGGACCTGAAGTCGCGGGCCGGCCTCGCCGTGCTGCGCCGGTTGCTGCACCGCGCGGACGTGCTGGTCTCCAACCTCACCCCCGGCACGACGGCCAAGCTGGGCCTCTCCCCCGCCGACCTCCGGGTCAGCCACCCGGATCTGATCGCCGTCGAGATCGACGGGTACGGTCCCGGCGGCCCGCTGTCCCACAAGCGCGCCTACGACCTGCTCGTCCAGGCCGAGTCGGGGGCGTGCGCGGTGACCGGGCACCCCGGGGCGCCCGCCAAACCGGGCCCTCCGGTGGCCGACGTGTGCGGCGGCCTGTACGCGGCGCTCTCCGTGCTGGCCCTGTTGCACGGCAAGCGGCGGGGCCGGCCCGCCGCCTCCGTCGCGGTCAGCCTGTTCGACACGATGGCGGAGCTGATGGGCTACCCGCTGACGTACACCCGGCACTCCGGCGTCGAGCAGCAGCCACTCGGCATGGGCTCGCCCGCCGTCGCCCCCTACGGCGCCCACCGGACCGCCGACGGGCACACGGTGGTCCTCGGGACCACCAACGACCGTGAGTGGCGGCGACTGGCACGGGAGTTGCTCGGCCGTCCGGAATTGGCGCAGGACCCGCGGTACGCCACCAACGCGGACCGGGTGGAGCACCGCGCGGTCCTGGACGCCGAGATCGGCGCCTGGTGCGCGCGGCACGACCTGGCGGACGTCCAGGAGCGCGCGGACGCGGCGGGCATCGGCAACTCCCGGTTCAACACCCAGCGCGACGTGCTGGCCCATCCGCATCTGGCGGCCCGCGACCGCTGGCGCGAGATCGGCACCCCGGGCGGGCCGGTGCCCGCCCTGCTTCCGCCTCCCGTCATCACGGGGTTCGAACCGCCGATGGGGGCGGTGCCCGCGCTGGGCGAGCACACCGGCGCCGTGCTCGCCGAACTCGGTCTGCGGGACGAGGAGATCGCGGCGCTCCGCGAGCAGGGGGCCGTCCGGTGACCGTGCTCCGCACCGACGACACCGACGGCGTCCGGACCCTGACCCTGAACCGCCCGCACCGCAAGAACGCCCTCGACACCGAACTGTGGGAGGCGTTGCGCGCCGCGCTGGAGGCGGCGGGGCGGGACCGGAGCGTCCGCGCGCTGGTCCTGACCGGGGCGGGCGGCGCCTTCTGTTCGGGCGCCGACATCTCGAAGGGGTTGAGCGGCGTCCACCCCGTGTACCGCATGCGCACCCTGACCGAGGTGACCCTGCTGCTGCACGAACTGCCCGTGCCGACGGTCGCCAAGGTGACGGGCGCGGCGGTGGGCGCGGGCTGGAACCTCGCCCTGGGCTGCGACCTGGTCGTGTCGGTACCGCGGGCGCGGTTCTCGCAGGTCTTCACCCGGCGAGGACTCTCGCCCGACTGCGGCGGAAGCTGGCTGCTGCCGCGGCTCGTCGGTCTCCAGCAGGCCAGACGTCTGGCGCTGCTGGCCGAGACGATCGACGCCGCGGAGGCGCACGCCCTGGGCCTGGTGACCTGGGTGGTGGACCCGGGGAAGGTGGACGCCTTCGTCGACGCGCTCACCGCGCGACTGGCGGCCGGCGCCCCCGTGGCGCTCGCCCAGACCAAGGCGCTGCTCAACGAGGGCGCCGGTTCGACCCTGCGCGAGGCGCTCGCCGCCGAGGCACGGGCCCAGGGCGTCAACTTCGCGACCGCGGACGCACCGGAGGCCTACGCGGCCTTCGCCGACCGGCGCGAAGCCCACTTCACCGGCGGCTGGGCAGTGCCCGGCGGGCTCGCCGGGCGACGAGAGGACGAGCGGTGAAGCGGGAAGCGGTGATCGTCGGGGCGGTCCGTACCGCCGTCGGCAAGCGGGGCGGTGGACTGCGCCAGGTCCACCCGGCGGACCTGTCCGCGACCGTGCTGAACGCCCTGGCGGAGCGGACCGGGATCGACCCCGAGGTGGTCGACGACGTCGTCTGGGGCTGTGTCTCCCAGATCGGCGACCAGTCGGGCAACATCGGCCGGTACGCGGTGCTCGCGGCGGGCTGGCCGGAGAGCATCCCCGGGACGACCGTCAACCGGGCCTGCGGGTCGAGCCAGCAGGCCCTGGACTTCGCCGTGCAGGCGGTCCTGTCGGGCCAGCAGGACGTGGTGGTGGCGGGCGGGGTCGAGGTGATGAGCCGGGTGCCACTGGGCGCCGCGCGGGCGGACGGGATGCCGTACGGCCCTCACGTACTCGACCGTTACGGGGGCTTCTCCTTCGACCAGGGGATCTCGGCCGAGCGGATCGCCGAGAAGTGGGGGTTCTCGCGGGACCGGCTCGACGCCTACGCCGCGCTCTCGCACGAGCGGGCGGCGGCGGCTCAGGACGCGGGGGCGTTCACGGCGCAGACCGTGCCGGTGGCCGGGGTCGACGCCGACGAGGGGATCCGGCGCGGCACGAGCGTGGCGACGCTCGCGAAGCTGAAGCCCTCGTTCCAGGACCACGGGGTGATTCACGCGGGCAACGCCTCGCAGATCTCCGACGGAGCGGCGGCCCTGCTGGTCACCACGGCGGAGAAGGCGCGCGAGCTGGGCCTCGCCCCGCTGGTCCGCTGCCTGGCGGGCGCGGTCGTCGGCTCCGATCCGGTACTGATGCTGACCGGGCCGATCCCGGCCACCGGGAAGGTGCTGCGCAAGGCGGGTGTCGCCCTCGCGGAGATCGGTGTCTTCGAGGTGAACGAGGCGTTCGCGCCCGTCCCGCTGGCCTGGCTCGCCGAGACCGGTGCCGACCCGCGCCGGCTGAACCCGCTGGGCGGCGCCATCGCGCTCGGCCACCCGCTGGGCGCGTCGGGGGCGGTGCTGATGACCCGCATGATCCACCACATGCGCGGCCACGGCATCCGCTACGGCCTGCAGACCATGTGCGAGGGCGACGGCACCGCCAACGCCACCCTGGTCGAACTCGTCGGCCCAGGAGAGTGAGCCGGCATGCGCAGAGACGTCTTCAGCGCCGCTCACGAGGACTTCCGGGAACTGGTCCGGGACGTCGTGGCCGAGGAGGTGGTGCCCCGGTACGCCGAGTGGGAGAAGGCCGGGCGGCTGCCCCGCTCGTTCTTCGAGCGGCTCGGCGCACTCGGCATGCTCGGCATGGCGGTCCCCGAGGAGTACGGCGGTGGCGGGCGGCCCGACTACCGCTACAACGTGGTTCTCCAGGAGGAGGCGGCCCGTGCCCTGGTCACCCTGGGCACTGTCCGTACGCAACTGGACGTCGTACTGCCCTACTTCCTCGCCCACGCGGACCGGGGACAGCGGGCGCGCTGGTTCCCCGGTCTCGTCTCCGGCACGCTGCTGACCGCGGTGGCGATGACCGAGCCCGGCACCGGTTCCGACCTGGCCGGCATCCGCACGACCGCCGTCCGCGACGCGGACGCCTACGTCCTGAACGGCGCGAAGACCTTCATCACCGGCGGGCTGCTGGCCGACCTGGTGATCGTGGTGGCCCGCACCTCCCGGGACCCCGGCGACCGGCGGGCGGGGCTGACGCTGCTGGTCGTCGAGGACGGGATGGCGGGCTTCACCCGCGGGCGGGTGCTGGACAAGATGGGGATCAGGACGCAGGACACGGTGGAGCTGGCCTTCGACGGCGTACGTGTGCCCGTCGCCAACCGGCTCGGCGAGGAGGGGCGGGCCTTCTCCTACCTGAGCCACAACCTGCCGCAGGAGCGGATGACGGTCGCGGTCGGGTCGGTGGCGCAGGCTCGGGCGGCGCTGGACACGACCGTCGCGTACGTCAAGGAGCGCGAGGTCCTCGGGACCCCGGGGGCGTCGTCGCAGAACACCAAGTTCGAACTGGCCGCCGTGGCCGCCGAGGTGGAGGCCGCGCAGGCCGTGCTCGACCGGGCCGTGCTCGAACTGGTCGACGGCCGCCTCTCCGGTGCCGACGCGGCCAAGGTGAAACTGTTCTGCTCCGAGACGCAGGCACGTACCGTCGACCGCTGCCTGCAACTGTTCGGCGGGTACGGCTACCTGCCGGAGCATCCGATCGCCCGGCTGTACGCGGACGCGCGCGTCACCCGCATCTACGCCGGGACGAGCGAGGTCATGAAGGTCATCATCGCCAAGTCCCTGGGGTTGTGAGGCATGGCGGACTTCTCGTCCCGCCCGGGTGTCGCCCTGGTGGCGGGCGGCACCGGCGCCATCGGCACGGCGGCCGTACGGCTGCTCGCGGCCCGCGGCAGCGACATCGTGTTCACCTACCGCTCCGACGAGAGCGCCGCGCGGGCACTCAACGACGAGGTGAGGGCGGCCGGGCGCCGGGTGGCGGCGGTCCGTCTCGATCTGACCGACGAGGAGGCGACGCGGCGGTGCGTGAGCGGCGCGGCGGCGGACTTCGACGGCCTGCACACCCTGGTCTACGCGGCCGGGCCGCATGTGCCGATGACCCATCTGAGCCAGGTGTCGCCCGGCCGGTTCCGGGCACAGATGGAGGGCGACGCGGTGGCCTTCTTCAACCTCGTCCACCCCGCGCTGCCGCCGCTGCGGGCGAGCGGTGGCAGCGTCGTCGCCGTGACGACGGTCGCCACCCGGCGCTTCCCGGTCCGCGACGGACTGTCCTCGACGGCCAAGGGCGCGGTCGAGGCGGTGGCCAGGGCGCTGGCCGCCGAGGAGGGCCGGTACGGCGTGCGCGTCAACTGCGTCGCTCCCGGGATGCTCACGGACGGCATCGCGGGCCGGCTGATCAGCAGCGGCGAGCTGGACGTGGACGCGCTGGCCGTCACCCGGCGCAACATCCCGATGCGGCGGTTCGGGCAGGCCCGGGACATCGCGGAGGCGGTGGTGTTCCTCGCCTCCGAGCGGGCCGGGTTCATCACCGGGCAGGCGCTGGGGGTGGACGGCGGGTACAGCGTCTGACCTCGCGGAACTCACGGGGTGATCCGCCGGCCGGCGACGTAGGCGGCCCGTACCGTGTCGGCGCGCAGTTCGGCGAGCGCCTCCCGCAGGGGTACGTGGAGCAGGCAGAGGTCGGCCACCGAGCCGACCGTCAGCCGCCGGACCCGGGCGGGCCGTGCGGGGCTCCCGAGGAAGAGCCGCAGGGCCGCGAGCGGGGTCACTCCCTCGCCGTCGTCGCGACCGACGGCGGCCCGCATCACCGCCCACGGGTCGTCGGTGCCGTACGGTGCGTCGGTCCCCGCGGCGAGCGGGACACCCGCCTCGGCCAGGCTGCGGCAGCGGTAGAGATGGGACCGGTCGTCGGGGTGGACCTCGGCGGCGTACTCGCGGCCCCGCTCCACCGGGAAGTGCGGCTGGGTGACGACCGTGAGACCGAGTTGGCGGATCCAGGGGACGGTCTGCGCCGGGATCACCGCACCGTGCTCGACGCGGTCGCCCGCGACCGGGCCGGTCTCCTCCAGGGCGAGCAGGGTGACGAGCAACTGGACCCGGGTGACGCAGTGCACGGCGACCGGCCGGGGCCGTACCGCGCGCATCCTGGCGGCCAGGACGTCCGGGACCGGCAGCGTGGCGTCGTCGAGCATGATCTTGACCGGGGAGTCGGGGCCCATGACGGTGAGCCGCTGCGGCAGGACCGACAGGGTGTGCCGCAGTCCGGGCGCGGGGCGCGGATCGGCGTTGGTGAATCCGGTGACGCCGAGACGGGCGGCCCGTCGCCCCAGGGCGGGCAGGTCGAGCGGCACCGGCGGCACGGCCCGCCGCAGCCGCTGGTCCTCCCGCCACAGCCGGCCGTCGCCGTCCAGCCCGGCCGCCCGCAGTGCCGCGCTGTTGAGGAACCACATCGCCCCGCTGCGGTGCTGCACCCGCACCGGCCGGTCCGCGACGAGCGCGTCCAGCGCGAAACGGTCCAGCTCCCCCGCGACGCTCTCGTGGTAGCCGACGGCCCGCACCCACTCGCCGGGCCGCCCGCTCCGCAGGGTCGCGGCGAGCCCGGCGGCACCCCGGACCTGGGCGGGGCCGACCGGCAGGGAGACGGCCCGCGCGGCCAGCGCCGTGAGATGGACGTGGTGGTCGTGGAGTCCGGGCAGCAACGCCCCTCCGCCCCCTTCCACTTCCACCTCCGCCGTACCGGGCAGGCCCCGCCCGATCTCGGTGATCCGCCCGTCGGGGCCGATCCGTACGTCGGTGCCCGCGCCCCCTTCGACCTCGACGTTCCTGATCAGCACGGCGGGGTCAGGGGGCCGGCGAGGGCCGCCGCGCAGGCGGCCATGGACACGCAGAGCAGTTCGCCGCCACCCCGGGACAAGGAGCGTACGACGGCCCGGGCGGCGTACAGGCCGGTGACGGGGTCGGCGAGGGCGTCACCGAGGAAGACCGGGGCGCCGCGCCCGTCCCGCCCGACCAGCCCACCGGCGACGGCCGCGTCGTCGCCGAAGGCGATACGGTCGTCGTCGCGGCCGTATCCGGTGATGCCCAGCCAGACCCGCCCCGGACGCGCCGCCAGGAACTCCTCGGCGTTCAGGCCCAGTCGGCGCAAGGCGCGCGGCCGGGACGCCTCGATGACGACGTCCGCCCGGTCTGCGGCGTCGGCCAGTGCCCGGGAGGCGAAGTCCAGGGCCAGGCTCCGGTGTCCGTCGTGCAGCCAGCGGTAGAACCCGGGGTGCCCCCGGCGCGCGCCGTCCGGTCTGCCGGTGCTCTCCGCCTTCGTCACGTGCGCGCCGGCCAGGCCGAGCAGCCGCGCGCACAGGGGCCCGGCCCACAGGGCGGACAGGTCCAGGACGCGCAGGCCGTCGAGTGCGCGTGGCTCGCGCTCCCCGTACGAGCGGGCGCGTACGGGTGGGCGTCCGAGGCGGTCCGAGCCGAGCGCGGCGGCCGGGATGCCCACGGTCTGCGCGGCCGCGGCGAGCCGGGGGGCGGTGGTCCGGCGGGCGGCGTACGGCAGTTCCCCGTCCCGGGCGTCGAGGAGGGCCAGGAGCGCCGGGAGGGCGGCACGGTCGTCCGGACGGGCGAGGTTGACGGCGGCCCACCCGTCGCGGGTCCCGAGCAGTCGGCACGACCCGCCGGCCGAGGTGCGGCCGGGCGGCGGGAGTCCGGCGAGACGTGCCCGCAGGAAGAGCGCCGTGGACAGGTCGACGGGGACACCGGTGCCGGCCTCGAAGTCGTCGGCGACGGCCCGGAGCGGACCGAGGTGCGGCACGGCATCGGACATCCACCGATCGAGAGTCATGTTCTCCACCACGCGAACACCCTTCTCCTGAACAACTCCGGTGCAGCGGCGCTGCGGTAGAAGCCGACCGTCTCCAGCCGCGACGTCTCCGTGCACCGGCTGCCCCACCCCTACATGACCTTGAAGACTGTCGCGTCCCGGTACGCCGCCAGCGCGCCCTTACGGCCGATTCTCACCGCCCGCTCGACCTGGTCGTCGGCATGGTCGAAGAATGTCTGCAGCTCGGCCCGTGTCATCGGCCCACGACCCGGCCGGCCTTCGCACTCCACCAGGTGCGCCACGGTGTTCCACTCATGGCAGATCTGCACCGGGTGCGTGCCGAAGCGCTCTTCGCACTCGGCGGGCCACTGGTAGTGCGGCGAGGTGACGTAGTCGCAGAATAGCCGGATCGCACCCTGGTTACTGCGAATAGTCGACTCGGCCCGTCGTACAACGCCGATGAGGTGCGTCATCCAGTCGTCGAGATCCGACGCAGTCCACTGCCAGGGGTAGGCGTTCGCGAACTCCGAAAAACGCTCCACCACCCTGAGTCGATC
Source organism: Streptomyces ziwulingensis (assembly GCF_039542605.1). Classification (NCBI taxonomy): domain Bacteria; kingdom Bacillati; phylum Actinomycetota; class Actinomycetes; order Kitasatosporales; family Streptomycetaceae; genus Streptomyces; species Streptomyces ziwulingensis. The sequence continues at coordinate 45,316 of NZ_BAABIG010000092.1, read as the reverse complement.
ACCGATCGTCTTCGACTGCAGACGCCGCCCACCGCGCTGCTGGCGTGTCCACCCCTCCAGCATCGCATCGAAGACCGCGTCCTCGGGCTGCAGCAGAGACACCCCCTGCAGCAGCACCAGCCGCGCGGAAGCGTCCCCAGAACCGCCTCCAAGCACCTCGACCACCTCCTTCCGCCGCGTGAATCGTGCATCCAATGCATGAGGCTCCGCAACACCGCAGGCCACCACCCCGAAGCCCCACAGAAGAGAAGTTCTCGAATTGAAGCCGCAGAACAACCACTCGACCTCGAACACAACGCCCGTTAACCGGAATTACCCGGGAGTGCGTACGCACTGGACCGTGGAGCACGCCTGCCCCCACCGCGTGGATCACGACCTGTCCCATCGTCCTGCCGACAAGCGGGCAGGTTTTGCCCGGTGGCTGGCGTCGAAGGAGTGCACCGACTGCTGGAAGGCGGCGCGTGACGCCGACTCCGAGTCCCGGGAGGAGTGGCTCGCGGCAAAGCGTGCCGCGGAGCAGGAGGCGGCCGTCGCGTGGGCGAAGCAGTTCGACGTGCCGCGGCTGGAGGGTCCGGAGAGGGCCCTGGACTGGGGCGAGCGCTCCCGTCACCAGTTGATGATCGCCGCGCACACCGTGCTCGTCGGGGAGGGCACGTGGGACGAGGCGGACTGGGCGGAGCTGGAGGAGAAGGCCCGTGCCGTCACCCGTGCCGGGTGGTGGATCGACCAGCGTGACGCCGAGGGCTCTGACCTGCTGGAACTCCTCGACGCGGCGAGTGAGGCGGACCGTCGTCAGACCGGCATGAGGCTGGGCTGCCACCCAAGGGACGGATCAAGAAGAGCAAGCCCAGGACAGTCCAACCTGGTCCTTCACGTGCGGTTACCTGCTGACACGAAGCGACTAGTCCAGGGCAAGCCACCGACGCGGGCCCGGACGACGACCACCTTGGCGAAGTTTAGGAACGGCCGACGGCGATATTAGGGGGCTCGCCGAGCAGCGCCTGCTGGGCACGGGTGACAACCGTCTTGCTGAGGGCGTTGAGGGTGTCGAGATCAACCTCGCTCCCGTGTTCGTTCATGACGTAGACGCTGAACATGACAGTCCCGCAGCGGACGACGCTCCGAGCCTGCGCTCTGTCCACACCGTCGACGGCACTGATCCCGGGATAGGCCACGCTGAACAAGGCTGATTCCCAGCCGTAGGAGGACAACGTTTCTTGCGTCACGCCGCTGGGCGGATTGTTGGCCTCCTCCGCCTTCATACCGAGGTACCCCTCGGCGGCGGCATCAAGGCTGGAATACGTCACGACCTCGATGCGCACCTTGTCGAAACCGGCCGCTTCTCCCGGGTCGTACCACGCCGTCCAGCTCAGCAGCGAGTCCTTGCAGATATAGTGAAGCGTTCCATCCTTCTCAGTGCCCACACGGTCGTTTCGGCACGTGTCCTTCTGCGGCGAACCGCTGGCGAAAGTCCATGCGTCCGGCAGACTCTCAGGACCGGGAAGGATTTGCTTCGCCAAGACCGCGTCGCGCACTACCTGGACGGACGCGCCACCGGACGGCGACGGTGCCGAAGAAGGGCCGGAGGACGCCGCGCGGGGACTTCGCGGAGAATTTCCGCTGGATGCCCCGGGAGAGTCGGGGCCGGCAATCACCTGCGCCCCGCCGTATGCGGCCAGGGCCAGCAGCGTGAGCAGCAGCGCGGCGGCTGCGGTGAGGGATGCGCGAGCACTCCGGGTGTTGTTGATCGTCAGCGGGCCCAGCGAGATCTGGCTCCGCCGCACCTTGCTGCTGGCGCCGATGACGATGCTGTCCCTGTACGAGTGGCTGATCGTGTTGACGGGGGGAGCAGCCACAGACGGTCCAGCCAATGCCGCCGCCACGCGGTCCTGGAACTCAGGGTCGGCCGCGATTGCCTCGCGGATCGCCTCCTGGAGCCCCAGTGCCGCCGCAGGATCCGCTGGGGCGACGTTTACCCTGGCCAGAGCGGCCCGGCCCTCGTCCGAAGTGCCCAACCGCGCCCGTATTACGTCTCCTAGCGCTCGGCCTGCCTCGGTCCCTGCCCCTGTCGCCACAGCGGTCAGTACCTGTACAGCCGATAACGCCATGTTGCCCGCTGCGTCCATGCCCCCCCGTGTCCGGACCCTGAGACAACCACGGCAGCCGCCAGCCGCGCTAGGTGATCTGGAGCCATGCCGCCCGTTTCGGACGACACGGGAGTGTCAGTGGTCGGCGACATGGGGTGTGGCAGTGGTGGCGGCTTCGTCGTACGCGGCCAGTGTCCGGTAGAGGGTGGAGCGGCCGACGCCGAGGTGCCGGGCGATCGAGGTGACGGATTCCTTCGCGTCGCGGCGCCGGAGGGCGACGGCGAGCTGGTCGCCGTCGACGGCGGGCGGGCGGCCGCCGTGGTTGCCGTTCGCGGCGGCAATGTCGAGGCCGATCAGGGTCCGTTCGTGGATGAACTCCCGCTCGACCTCCGCCATCGCGGCGAACACCACGAAGAGGACCTTGCCGGCGCCCTGCGGGTCGTAGATGCCGGACAGCGGGCCGCTGAGGATCTCCAGGCGGTGGTCGCGTTCGGTGAGGTCCCTGTGCGGAGGTGATGAGCTCGATCATGTTGCCGCCGAGCCGGTCGAGCATGGTGACGGTGAGGGTGTCGGCCGGGCGAAGGTCGGCGAGCGCCGCGTTGTACTCGGGGCGGATCTTCTCCCGGCTGCCGATCTTGTCGACGTAGATACGGACGCAGTCGGCCTTCTTCAGGAGGCGGACCTGCCCGGCAAGGTCCTGGCCCTTGCTGGAGACCCGGGCGTACCCGATGCGGTCGCCGGCCCGCGCGAGGAGTACGGCGTCGAGGCCGGGTTCGGGGCCGGGCTGCCAGGTGCGGCCGGGGCCGCGTGCGGCGGGGATACGGACGCGGGCCCGGACTTGAGCGAGGGGATCTTGCCGTAGCGGCCGGTGTGGTGGTCGACGGCGACGACGCGGGGCTCCGCCCGGCACACCGACCCGGGCGGAGCCCCGCGCCGTGGGCACGGCTCGCGTTCGATCAGCTCCGCGCGCGCGAGCTCGTCAGGCCGTTGTCCACGTGTTCCCCCTCCGCCCGTCCGCCCGATGCGGGCTGTCCCGAATACCCGTCCCGCTTCTCCGTGGCGCCTACCGCAGACGTCCAAATGCTAGATCTTGGACTTGATCAAAGTTCGCAGCACTTTGGACTCCCAGAAGACGGGCTCCCCGCCAGCTTTCTGCAGGTCAGGGGCGTCCTTCACTGTACATCGGCATGTCTTCGACTCGAAGACTTTCTAGAACATCGTGCGTCGTGGCGAGCAGGCTTCTCACCTGCGCGATCTGCACGAAGCAGCCTGTCGGGAAGCCATCAACCGGGAGCATGTACGGAAGAATGCCCCGGTCCAATGCTGATTGGATGCTGACTTACCTGATGTACCATCAGGTAAGTTGAGAGGTCCAGAACAAGGTGCGAACTGGGGTCAGCGGCGGTGAGGTAGAGGACCAGGGCCGGCCAGCACGCTCCTCCACCACACGACCGAGCGCTTCCGCGTCATTTCCCCTCTTCGCCATGTCCAAGGCGCATGACAAAGTCTCGGATGACGACGGTTGCGGGTGCCCGTTCGGCCAGGACTTCCAGCAGATCGGGGCGGAGGAGAGGTCCAGCGCGACGAAACCATCGCTGACTTGTGCAAAAGGCTCCGCGAGGCCACCGCCAGGGCGACAGAGCCGCAGGGCAAGCTCGACGCGCTCGCCACGGCGAACCTCCACTACGAAAACCTTGAGCTGAAGAAGAAGACGTCCGTCCAAGGACAGCCCCGCATCGCCGTCCTGGCTGCGTCGGACCCTGGCTGGAGTAACTCCGCGGGTGGGACGTCCACTGAGCCGAAACCCATCCCCCAGTGGAATGCCGAGAGGCCGGGCTCTGGGGAGAGCACAGCCTCTCGGGTGATGACGTGGCGCCTACCAGTAGGTACGCGTGATCTTGTCAGGCAGTTGCCCCTGCCGCTCCCCTTCCTGGAAGATCGCCGATGCCACAATCAGGAAAGCGCGGCTGAGCTTCGGTTCCGGGTCGGAATTTTCCACATTCCCGACTTTTTTGTCGAGGAGCATGTCGCCGAGGATTATTCCCTCCAGTGTGCAGGGTCGGGCGACTGATCCCTCCGGGTCGATCAGGATGTTCCCGGTGACACCTTCTGCAGTTTCCCAGGCGTAGACAGATCCCGCTTCGAGAGAGGCGGTCTTCCTACACGTCAGTGATGCTGTCACGGGCATTTCCACCAGTTCGCTCGCGCCAGGGGTTCGATCACCGGAATCCTATACCGTCCGCTGCGGGCGCATGCTCGTCCCAGGTGTGGCCGGCGTCCAGGGTCGCCTGATGGGCGCGGCGATAGTTCTGGTCGCCGTGCTGACGCATCCAGTTCGACTCGTACAGTTCATGCGCGAGCAGATCGAAATCGCTGGATACGAATCTCCGTTCTGGAGGCGTTCCCAGGCCCTGGCGATACGCGGATTGGCATCGAATCGCATCATTCCCGCGTCGAGCTGATGGGATTCGACGAACAGGTGGTTGTAGATCTGATTGATGTCGGCTGCGGAATAGCCGTGCGACGCCGCGGTATGAGCCACCCGGTCGAGCTGGGCGTCGGCGCGGATCGCGCCATAAGCGTGGTCCGCCCATTCCAGCTCGCAGTTCATCTCGCTGCGCGGCCGCCGGAAGGACGAACCACCGGACTGCAGCTCCCGCTCCGTGGCCACCGCAGTCCGCCGCCACCCGGTCAGCCCGCCGACGCCGGTGAGGGCCAGCTGCTGGGCGAGTTCGTCGGCGGTCTCTGCGTACAGGTCGGCGAGCGCGTCGCAGCCCTGCTGCCGAAGCATGTACTCGGCGCGGTAGAGCCCGTAGGCGGGCCGGTCGGGGAGGTACTTGTCGATGAACGCGCCCGCGCCGCCGTTCTCACCGGTGAACGCGTCCTCCAAGTCCCCGAGGAACACGAACGGCGACTTGGCGACGTCCACGAAGGCGTCGCCGAAGATGCCGAGCGCTTCGCCAAGGCTGTCGACTCGGTCGTTGTTCGGGTCGTCTGGGGTCAGACCGCTGGGGTCGGTGAGCACGCTGGGCACGTTGTCGGCGTAGGCGTACGCGGAGACGTAGGCCGTCGACTGGTCGCGGCGGGGTCGGACCGGGTGAAGCGGCCGGTGGCGGTGTTGTACTGGCGGGCGTGGAGGTCGAGATGTCGGTGACGTCGACAGGGGAGCCCTGGGTTGTCGTGGTGGTAGTAGAAGTCCAGGCTGCCCAGCGCGCCAACGACGGCCTGGGTGGAGGTGGGCTGGCCGAGCGGGTCGTAGCGGTAGGACAACACGTAGCCGATGCCGGCGCCTTCCAAGAACTCGCGCAACTCCCGGCTGCGTCCGTACACCTCGTCCCCGGTTGCCCACTCCGGTCTGATCCCAGCGGCCAGCGCCCGTTTCGCCTGCGCGAGGGCGAGCGCCGGCTTGGTGGCGAATGCGTGCTCCTTAGGGAAATACGCCGTCGCCATCCGCGCCGGATCGGCGAACCAGTCGGCCTGCACGTACAGGTCCCGGTCGATGAGGGCGTGGCCCCGCTTGGTCGCGTACGTCGTGTACACCGCGACGATCACGTTTTCGACCCGGCCCATCGTGCCGGAATACTGCCGCCCACGGCCGCGGTCTTCGTCCCCTTCTTCGCCTGCCCCGTCTCGTCGAAGATCAGGACGCCGCCGTCGGCGCCGAGGTGCCGGGTCAGGAACGCGCGCACCACGTCTCTCGCGGCGTCCTCCTCCCAGCAGGCGCGTTCGAGCAGGTGGGGCAGGCGATACGGCCGGTCCAGGCCGACTGCCTCCGCGATCGACCAGCAGTTGCCCGCAACGCCCGGCATCAGTAACCCGCGTAGGTACAACACGCCGTTGGCCGGCAGGTCGCGGCGGCGGTAGACCGGCGCGAGGTCTGCGGCGAGTTCGGCGAATACCTCTTCCATTTGCTCGGGATCTGCACTGCCGCGCAGTGCAGATCCCGAGCCGTGGTCACCGTGTGCGGGGCCTGTCACCTCCGATACCGCTGCGCCACTGCCGCGAAGGCGGCCTTGGGTTCCCATTCCATGTCGGGGTAGGTCTGCCCCCGGCGCCCTTCGAGGAGTTTGACGATGCCCAGGCCGGCCCGGTCCAGATCGTCCCTGGGGTCGCCGTCCGGGCGGTGCGGGTAGCCAGGCAAGGCGAACAAGAACACGAACGCGCTGTCCACGCCCTCGGTCTCGAAGATCTCCAGCAGTTCGCTCAGATATGCGGCCTGGCCGGCCTCGTCACGCTCGTACATACCGTTCAGTCGTACAGGGGCCTTGGTCTCTGGGTCGTGCTCGACCACTTCCAGTACCCGCCCACCGCGGTCTCCCGCGCCGCGGTAGGCCGCAGTGCCGAACCCGGTGATAGCGAGCGGCTTCGGGCCTTGGGCCAGGGTGCGCACCGCGTCCCGGAACCGGTCGGCGACCTCGGCGGAACGGATCAGCTCGAACGTCACCATGTCGAAGGGAGTCCAGTCGACCTGCTCGAACTGGATACATGCGTAGGTGAGTTTGCCCTGGAAGCGCTCGCGGACCGTGGCCGTGGCGTCGCGGAGGAATGCGTTGATGCGCACGCCAAGCTCGCGCATCGCTTCGGCCCGCCGCTCGGGTTGGCTCATCAGCTGCTCGACCCGCTCCTCGGGGCTCTCTCCGGGCAGGAACCCGCGGTTCATCACGCTCAGCTCGACCCCTGCGACGAACACGACTGTGGCCCCCTGCTGCCGGAGCCGTTCCGCTCGCTCGGCGCAGTCGCGGAAGAGCGTGAGGATCTGCTCCGGATCCAGCTCCAGCGGATAGGGCGAGACCCAGACCTCCAGGCCGAGCTCGGCGGCGGCACCGGCGGCCAACTCCAGTCGGTCCGGGTCGCCGCCGATGATCTGGACCGCGTTGCAGTGCAGGTCGTCGCGGATGATGGCAAGCTCGCGCCGGACCACTGCGGGGTCGAAGTGCTCGCGGGATATCTGGCCGTGCACGACAAATCCGGTGTCGTAGGTCATTCCTCTTGCTCGCATGGTGACGTCCTCTCCGTCGGTCTCGGTCGGGTCGAAGCTGACAGCAAAAGTGCGTGCACGCAAGTTTGCGCACACGCATCTCTGTGTGGAACGCTGACACCGTGACGACACCACCACCAGGGCTGCGGGAGCGAAAGAAGCAGGCCACGCGTGAGGCGCTACGCGAGGCGGCCTTGCGCCTGGCCGTGGAGCGCGGGCCGGACCAGGTGCGGGTCGAGGACATCGCCGAGGCGGCCGGGGTCTCGCCGCGCACCTACAACAACTACTTCGCCAGCCGTGAGCAGGCGATCGTCTCCGCTGTTACCGCGGACCGGGAGGCGCGGATCGCGGCGGCGGTCGTGGCCCGGCCCGCAGGAGTGCGCCTGGCTGACGCCGTCACCGAAGCAGTGGTCGAGCAGTACACGAACACCGGTGAGCGCGAACACGAGGCACTGCTGCTGATCACCACCCGGATCGCGCTGCGCGACGCGTTCCTCGACACCACCGCCGGCATCGAGCCCCCTCTCACGGCGGTGATCGCCGAACGCCTAGGTGACGCCGGAGCGCACACAGCCCGCGTTCTCGCGGCGAGCGTGGCCGCGGCGGTTCGCATCGCATTGGAAGGCTGGTTCCAGCCGACCGGACACGCGGGGGCCGCCGGGAGTTTCGGCGCCGGAGGACTGGTCGTGCCCTCCGGCTCACTGCCCGACCAACTCTGCGCGGCACTGGCCCCGCTCGCGCCCGCGTTCGACGCCGCCGAGCGACGCACCCAGCCGTGAAGTCGACCCAACTGGGGCATCCGCTGGGCAAACAGTAGATCCGGAACGTACCGATGCACCCGGCCGTCATCATCCTCGTTAGCCGATCGAACGTAGATGACGCTGTGTCAGATCGCGATATACGACTGTAGTACTAGGGAGTGCCCGGCCTGCGGCTCCCAGGGGTGGGTGGCTGGCGATGTGAGTGCCGTCCACGTCTACGACGGCGGCCAAGTCACAGTCTCACCGAAGGAGGTTTTACTCGACCCCTATGGGTTTCACTGCGCAGCGTGCGACCTCGAAGTGGGCACCAAGCTTCTCATGCACATGGGCGACCTAGTACTGCAACGGTGCTTGTTCTGAGTGCTGGGCAGTTCTCAGGGGCTGTGTCCGCGTCGTTTGTAGTGACTCAGGCGGGCTTGATATTGGCGTCGCCGACGCCACGTTGACCATCGCGGAATGTGCTCGACCGGTGCTGGCCGGCGGTCGGTGAGGCGGTGGATCAGGCGTCGGATTTCGGCGAGGCTGAGGTGGATGAGCGGGGAGGATCCGTTTCTGCTTTGTCCGTGTCCAGCTAACGGGCGCGCGGGACGGTCAGGCAGGCGTGGGCGGCCATGGCCAGGGTCATGTGGCGGTGCCAGCCGGGGTAGCGGCGGACCTGGTAGTCGTCCAGGCCGCATTCCCGCTTGGCGGTCTGGAAGCATTCCTCGACTGCCCAGCGGCTTCCCGCGATGCGGATCAGCTCGTCCAGGGTCGTGTCGGCGGGGCAGCAGGCGATGTAGTAGGAGATCTCTTCGGGCCTGCTGACGCCGCGGCGGGCGAGAACCCAGTGCCGGCGGTCCTCCCGGCGCCAGGGCCTCACTTCGACGCGGGCCCAGTCGAAGATCCTCCGGCCGTGTGCTCCTTCACCGCAGGAACGGCGCTTCCATTTCTGCCGTGGCAGGCCGGGAAACAGGTCGTGGACGGGGTGGTCGATGGACCAGCGGGTGACGACCGTGTCGTGCCGGGTGGTGGCCATGAGGTGGAAGACGTCCGCCTGCTCCAGCTCGAACCGCCAGCCCTTGCCGTAGCCGTAGACGGCGTCCGCCGTCACCCACCTGAACGGGACCTTGTCGGCGATGGCCCGGCGGACCATCGCCTTGGCCATGGCCGCCTTCGTCTCGAAGGCGACGCTGTCGTCGATGCCGACCCGGCGGCAGCGGTCCCGGTCGTCCGTCCAGGAGGTGGGCAGATACAGACGGCGGTCGATCAGAGTGCCTCCGCGGCCGGTGGCGTAGGCGAGGAACACACCGATCTGGCTGTCCTCGGTGCGGCCGGCGGTTCCGGAGTACTGCCTTTGCACGCCGGCCGAGCGGATGCCCTACTTGAGAAACCCGGTGTCATCGACGATCAGGACGGCGTCCCGGTCTCCGAGGTGTTCCACCACGTAGGCGCGTACGTCGTCCAGGACCTCGTCGGCCTCCCACTCGATCCGGTCCAGCAGCCGGTGGACGCGATCGGGGCCCGCGTGACCGGCCTCCTCCGCCAGCGTCCAGCCGTTCCTCCGCTCCAGCGGCGCAACCAGCCCCCGCATATGAGCAAGCGCCGACTGACGCGGCTCCTCCCGGTTGAACCGGTGCACGAACCGCTCATGCAGTACGTCCAGCTTTCCGGCCCACAACCTGACTTCAGCAAGGTCCCCACCCATAACCACACCAACGAACGAACTGGCCAGCAGTCACGGCAAGCACCGTTGCAGTACTGAAGTGAACCACCGCGCCGCGAACCGGCGATGGACCTGGACGCGTTCGCCGCGCTGGTCCACCGGGAGTCTGCGGCGAGCCGGACCGTTGTCCCGGACTACCGCATCACCTACGGCGGATCTCGTTGTCGGGGTGCTCGCTGTCGTAGGTGTCACGGGCGCGGGCGATGTGGGCCCGGTGTTCGAGCGACCAGTCGGCGAGTGCCTTGACGAGGTGGGTCAGGCTCGCGCCCGTCTCTGTGAGCCGGTAGTCGACCTGGGCCGGCACGGTCGGATACACGGTCCGAAGGACCAGGCCGTCGCGCTCCAGCCGACGCACCGTAAGCGTCAGCATGCGCTGGGAGATCCCGTCAATGGCGCGCTGAAGCTGCCGGAAGCGGCATGGACCGTTGGCGAGTTCGACGATGACGAGGACCGACCACTTGTCACCGACCCGGTCGAGGACGTCACGGATCCCGCAGTCGGGGTGGTCCCGCTGTCCGCAAGGTTCGAGTTCAGCGGTTACCTCGGTGTGCGTCGCTGACACGAAACTGCCTCCTTGTGGGTCGGTCCGGGCCGGTCGAAGATCACCGTAGTCACTGAAGAGAACCACGGTAGGAGACAGAACCACAATGATCATGGTGACCGGCGCGACCGGACAGCTCGCCTCCCGTACGCTCCAGGAGTTGGCAGAGCGCCACCTGCCCGCCCTGGGCGGCAGTCGATCACCTGCGGAAGGGCAGCGGCTGCTCGACTTCGACGACGCCACGAGCCTCGACCTCACCGGCGTTTCCACGCTGGTCCTCGTCTCGGCCGGCTACGCCGAGGACGACCAGGTCATCACCCGGCACCGGACGGCTCTGGATGCCGCGGTGCGCGATGGCGTGAGCCACATGGTCTACACCAGCCTGACCGGCGACGGTGACCATCTCGGCTTCGCGCTCGCCCATCGCGCCACCGAGCAGTTGATCAAGGCCAGTGGACTCGGATGGACGGTCTTGCGCAACGGGCTCTACGCTGAACTCTTCGGGGCACTCCTGACCTGGACGGATGACGGCGTGGAATCCGCGTTCGGCGACGGGGCGCTCGCCGCTGTGGCACGGGCGGACCTGGCGGCGGCCGCAGCCGTCGTGGCCAGTGATCCGACCGCGCACGTCGGCCGGACCTACGACCTGGTCGGCGAACCGATCACCGCCGCCGGCATCGCCGAATCCCTCGGGGTCACGCACCGGACCATGGGGCTCGGGGAATACCGGTCCCGGCTCCTCGCCGACGACACGCTACTGCCGTTCCAGCCGCCGATGCTCGCCTCGATCGCGACCGGCGTACGCCACGGGTTCCTCAGCACCACCGGCCCCGACCTCGCTCGACTACTCGGCCGACCGCTCACCGACCCGCTCACCGTCGCCACGGACGCCGCGGCCGCGATGCGCCCTCTTTCCACGCGGTGACAACGTCAGCGTTCGAGCAGGGGGCCGTACTTGTCCAGCCTCAGCTCCGTCAGGCGTAGTGCCGGTAGACGGCCTGTGCCACGCAGGCGGGCTTGGCGCTGCCCTCGACCTCGACGGTGAACGTCAACCGCATCTGTACGCCGTTGCCCTTGACCTCCCCGACCGAGTCGACCGCACCGTGCAGGCGGATCTTCGCGCCGACGGGCACGGGGCTCGGGAAGCGGACCTTCTCCAGGCCGTAGTTGACGCTCATGGACATGCCTCGGATCTCCAGGAGATCACCGAACAGGGGGATGATCAGCGAGAGAGTGAGGTATCCGTGGGCGACGGGTCCGCCGAACGGGCTTTGCTTCGCCTTCTCCGGGTCGGTGTGGATCCACTGGTGGTCTCCGGTGGCGTCGGCGAAGATGTTCACACGCTCCTGCGTGATCTCCAGCCAGTCGGTGCGGCCGAGGTCGCGGCCGGCGAGGGCGGTGAGCCCGTCGATGCCCTGGGCGCTGGTCGACATGGGGTTCTGCCTTTCGAGAGGTGCGGAAGTGTTCAGGGGCGGGTGGGTTCGGCGGGCAGGGGCGGGTAGGTCTCCCGCACGGCCGGTTTCATGATCTTTCCCGAGGCCGTTCGGGGCAGGGCGTCGGCGAAGACGACCGTCTTGGGGATCTTGTACTTGGCGAGCCGGTCCCGCAGGTGAGCGATGATCCGCTGGTCGTCGGCGCGGGCGCCGGGGGCGAGGACGACGACCGCGTGGCCGACTTCGCCCCACCCGGGGTCCGGCACTCCGACGACCGCGCATTCACGGACGGACGGATGGCTCAGCAACGCGTTCTCCACCTCGGCCGGATAGACGTTCTCCCCGCCGGAGACGAACATGTCCTTGACCCGGTCGACGATGTAGGCGTAACCGTCCTCGTCCGTCCGCGCGACGTCGCCCGTGCGCAGCCAGCCGTCGTCGGTGAAAGCGGCCGCCGTGGCCGCGGGGCGGCCCCAGTAGCCGGTCATCACGTTCGGACCCTGGACGAGGATTTCGCCGCTCTCCCCCGGTCCGGCGGCCCGGCCGTCGATCAGCGTCACACGGGTGTCGGTGAAGAAGTGCGGCACCCCGGCGGAACCCGCCTTGGCCGCGGTCTGCTCCCGGTCCAGGAAGAGCACACCGGGGGACGCCTCGGTCATGCCGTACCCCTGGCTGAAGGCCAGTCCCCGGGCGAGGTAGGTGTCGATGGTGCGCGCGGGCACGGGTGCGCCGCCGCAGTTGACGGAGCGCAGGCTGGACAGATCGGTTCGTGGCCATCGCGGGTGGGCGGACATCGCGTCGTACATCGTGGGCACGCCGAACATGTACGTCACCCGCCGGCTCTCGACGGTCGCCAGGACGTGCCCGGCGTCGAACGCCTCCAGCAGCACCACCCGGCCGCCTTTGAGCAGGGTCGGCAGACAGGTCATGTTGAGCCCGGCGGTGTGGAACAGCGGAGCGACCACCAGGGTGACCTCGTCAGCGCTCAAGTCGGTGTCCACGAGGACGTTGACGCTGTTCCAGGTGATGTTGGCGTGGGAGAGCACGGCCCCCTTGGGCCGGCCCGTGGTCCCGGAGGTGTACATGATGATGCAGGGATCGTCAGGGCCGACGGGTTCGTCCAGCGGCCCGGACGTGGCGCCCGTGAGCAGTTCCTCGTAGCCGAGGGCGCCGGCCCCGGCCGCACCGAGGGTGACGCGGTGGCGGACGTTCGTACCCGGGCCGGCCGCCGTGGCCGTTTCGGTGTGCCCGGCGCTGTGCACCAGAACGGTGCTGCCCGAGTCGGCGAGGTGGTACGCGAACTCCGGAACGGCCAGGCGCGTGTTGAGCGGTACGAAGACGGCGCCGAGGGCTCCGGTCGCGAACAGCGTCTCCAGGAAGGCCGGGTGGTTGGGGCCCAGGTAGGCGACGCGGTCGCCGCGGGCCACCCCGAGGGAGCGCAGCGCGTGGGCCAGGCGCCGTACCCGCTCGTCCAGTTCCCGGTAGGTGAACTCCGTGTCCTGGTGGACGAGTGCCGTGCGCTCGGGGGTCTTGCGGGCCCGGCGGGCGGGCCAGGAGCCGATGCCTTGGTTCAACACGGCGTTCCCCCTCAGTCCTTGAGCAGGCCCAGCAGGCGGGCGGCGTTGTCCTTGAGGATCTTGGGCCGGACCTCGGGCTTGATGTCGAGCTTCTCGAAGTCCGCGAGCCACCGGTCGGGGGTGATGACCGGGTAGTCGGAGCCGAAGAGCACCTTGTCCTTGAGCAGCGAGTTGGCGTACCGCACCAGTTGCGGCGGGAAGTACTTCGGTGACCAGCCCGACAGGTCGATGTAGACGTGCGGCTTGTGCGTCGCGACGGCCAGCGCCTCGTCCTGCCAGGGGAAGGAGGGGTGCGCCAGGATGACGCGCAGCTCCGGGAAGTCCACCGCGACGTCGTCGACGAGCAGGGGGTTGGAGTACTTCAGCCGGATGCCGCCGCCGCCCGGCACCCCGGCCCCGATGCCGGTCTGGCCGGTGTGGAACAGCGCGGGTACACCGAGTTCCTCGATCGCCTCGTAGAGCGGGTACGCCATCCGGTCCCCGGGCGAGAACGCCTGGATGCTGGGGTGGAACTTGAACCCGCGTACCCCGTGCTCCGCCACCAGCCGACGGGCCTCCCGGACGCCCGCCCGGCCCTTGTGCGGGTCGACGCTGGCGAACGGGACGAGCACGTCGCAGTGGGCGGCGCAGCTCTCGGCGATCTCCTCGTTGGAGATCCGCGGATGGCCGGTGGCGTGCTCGGCGTCCACGGTGAACACCACGGCCGCCATCCGGCGATCCCGGTAGTACGCGGCCATCTCGTCGATGGTCGGCTGCCGGTGCCCGTGCGCCTTGAAGTACTCCTCGGAGGCGCCGAACAGCTCCGGGCTCAGCGCGCCGTGCCCGGATTTGGAGACCTCGGCGTGGGTGTGGACGTCGATCGCGGTCAGGGTGGTGACATCGATGGCCGGGTCGCTCATCTCATGCCTCCGGAGCCTTGGGGGCGGGAATGCCGTACGTCTCGGGCTCGGCACCGACGCCGTCGTGCCACCGCTCGGCGATGGTGTCGGCGCTCCAGCCGCCGTCGGCGAAGGCGACCGCCTTCTCCGCGGGGTGGGACCACAGGGCAAGGCGGTCACCGCCGATGCCGATGGCCTGGCCCGTGACGTCCTTGGCGGCGTCCGAGGCGAGGAAGGTGAGGAGACCCGCCACGTCCTCCACGGTGCCGAGGCCCTCGTCCCTGCGCAGCCGGTCCGGCAGCGGGGAGCCGCTGCGCTCGGCTTCCTCGATGACGGCGGCGAAGGCGGGAATGGTCTTGGTCATCTCGGTGGCCGCGACCGGGACGACGGCGTTCACGGTGATGCCGGCCCGGGACAGTTCCATCGCCCAGGTGCGGGCCATGGCCACGATCCCGGCCTTGGCGGCGGCGTAGTTGGTCTGCCCGAAGTTGCCGCGCTGGCCGGCGGGTGAGGAGATCAGGACGAGGCGGCCGCCCGTCCCCTGCTCCCGCATCCGGACCGCGGCGGCGCGGGCGCAGGTGAAGGTGCCGCGCAGATGGACCTTGACGACGGCGTCGAAGTCGTCGTCGGTCATCTTCCACAGCACCCGGTCGCGCAGGATGCCGGCGTTGGTGACCATGACGTCCAGGTGCCCGAACTCCCGCACCGCCGTCTCGGTCAGCCGCTCGGCGGCCTCGCTGTCGCCGACGGCCACCACGACACCGACCGCCTTGCCGCCGGCCGAAGTGAGGGCGTCGACCGCGGCGTCGACCACGGCCGCGTCGACGTCGTTGACCACTACGGAGGCTCCGGCCGCGGCGAGGGCCCGGGCGTAGGCGAATCCCAGTCCGCGCCCGCTCCCGGTGACGACGGCGACTTTTCCGTCCAGATGCATGACTGTGCCCCTTCCTGTGTGCTGTGGTGCCGACAGGTCTCTCACTTTCCTGTGTGCTGTGGTGCCGACAGGTCTCTCACTCAGCTCGGAGGGCGTACGACGGCAGTACTCCCGGATGGGGCTTCTCGTCGCCGACGGGTCTACCGGACCTGTCACCGACGGGCGTTCCTACGCCTGGGCGAGCGGGTGACCGCTGCCCGCCGCCGCGGCCGCGCGCCGGTAGGCGCTCTCGGCGGGCACGGGGATCAGTGCCGTCACCGGTGGTGTGGAGGGTGAGCTGCGGGTAGGTGAGCCGGCCGGAGAAGACGCCGGTGTCCCGCATCCAGCGGACCGCCGTGCGGTCGGCGGAGATCCGATCCACACCGGGCGCGAGCAGTGTCCTGAGCGTGAACACGGGGTCCAGGGTGCTGTTCCAGTCGGCGACGCCGCCCTGGAGCAGTCCGCGCATCGACAGGGAGCCGAGGAGGTCGTCCCGGGTGGGCGTGCCGGGCGCGTTCTGGGCGGGGTCGGGCCAGCCGGTCGCACGGTAGCCGTGGCTGTGGAGCAGGACCGTGCCGTTCCAGGCGGCGGGTACGTCCATCAGGTACGTCGCGCCGGACGGGAGCCGGCCCTCGACGTGCGCGTCGCCGTCCGCCGCCGCGGCCTGCGCGGGGAGGGTGCCGGCACCGAGCAGGGCCAGGGCGGCCAGGAGGTGTCGGGCCTTCAACGGGGGGTCCCTTCGGAGGCCGGGGTGACGACGGGCGGGGCGGGCTGGAGGGCGTCGGCGCGGGTCTCGCGCAGCCGCCACACGGTGAGCGCGGTGACCGCCGCGCCACCGCACAGCAGCAGCGAGACCGGTGTGCTGCCGCCGCCGGACGAGGCGAGCAGGCTGCTCGCGATCAGCGGGGAGAAGCCGGCGCCGATCAGCGTCGCGCCCTGGTAGCCCAGGGAGGCGCCGGTGTAGCGGACACGGGTGCCGAACATCTCGGTGAGCAGGGCGCCGAGCGGCGCGTACATCGTGGACTGGGCGATGCCGTGACCGAGTACCAGGGCGAGGATCAGCAGGCCGGGAGAGCCCGAGTCCACCAGCGCGAGCACCGGGAAGGCGAGCGCCGCCGAGGCGACCGCCCCGGCCAGCACCACCGGGCGCCGGCCGACCCGGTCGGACAGCGCGGAGGCGGCGGGCAGCACCAGCAGCGCCGCGCAGGAGGCGAGGGTCACCGCCCAGAGGACCTGCGGCCGGCTGTACCCGTGGTCGACGGCGTAGGAGATCATGAAGCCGGTCAGCAGCGACTGGGCGGTGAACGCGCCGATGCCGACGCCCGCCGCGCGCAGCACCGGCAACGGCCGGCGCGCCACCTCCAGGAGGGGCGGCCGGCCGGCCGGCGCCCGTTCCGCCCGGACGAACAGCGGGCTCTCGGCGACCTTCAGCCGCACGAACAGGCCGACGGCGAGCAGCACGATGCTGAGCAGGAACGGGATCCGCCACCCCCAGGAGCGGAAATCGTCGTCGGGCAGCGCGGAGACCAGGGCGACCACGCCCGCCGACAGCACCGAGCCGAGCGGGGCGCCGAGTTGGGTGGAGCTGGACCACAGGCCGCGCCGGGAGCCCCGGGTGCGCTCGGCGTGCTCGACCACCATCAGGGTCGCGCCGCCCCACTCGCCGCCGATGGCGAGGCCCTGCACCACGCGCAGGGCGACGAGCAGGACGGGCGCCCACACGCCGATCGCGTCGTAGGTGGGCAGCAGGCCGATGAGGAAGCTGCCGCAGCCCATCAGGACCATGGTCAGCAGCAGCATCGACCTGCGGCCGACCCGGTCGCCGAAGTGACCGAAGACGATGCCGCCCAGCGGACGGGCCACATAGCCGGCGGCGAAGGTGCCGAAGGCCGCGATCGTGCCCACCGCGGGGTCGGCGCCGGGGAAGAACAGGTCGCCGAAGACGAGCGCGGCGAGCGTTCCGTAGACGAGGAAGTCGTAGAACTCCACGGTGGTGCCGAGCAGGCCCGAGAGAGCCACCCGGCGCAACTGCCGTATGTCCGACGATGGTTGACGTGAGGAAGGGGTGAGGGAGGGGGACGGCTGCACGAGAGGCTCCTGAGGGCTGGTGCCGATGCCGATGCCGATGCCCGTGAAGGTAGGCATTAACATCACGCCCGTCAATCATTCGCACAACATCGAGTGCTCGTCCTCCGCGCCGGTCCCCCGCGCCCGCCCTCAAGGAGATACGGCGGCAGGCCGCGCAGGAGCTTTCCCGCTGCGAAGACGGACCCGGCTCTACGCCTGGCCTTGACGAACGGGTACGAGGTCCAGGAGGCGTCCGGCGGCGGCGTCGACGAGCGGGGCGAGCCGGTCGTACACCGTCCGAAACGTCCTCTCGGCCACGTCGGCCGGCCAGTCGTCCGGCAGGTGCCTGACCGGCAGCCGCGGGTCGTGCCTGATGATCCGCAGCCACTCCGTCTGCATCAGCAGCCGCAGGGCGAGCGCGTCGTCGACGTCCGGCAGGCTTGTCTCCCACCGCGCCCAGCGGCGCACGAACGTCTCATAGCGCGCCGCGAGTCCGGACAGGTTCCAGGTCTCCTCGATCATCGAGCCGACGTCGGTGCCGTCGTCGGCGTGCGCGCGGAACACCTTGACGTGCGCGGCGACCCCGAGTTCGGCCACCAGATCCGAGACGTCGACTTCACCCGGTGCGATCCACAGTCCGTTGAACAGTGGGCCGAAGCCGGTCCAGTTCAGTTTCGAGCGCAGGTCGTGTCGTCGGCGCTGCTGGGAATCCGGGAGCGAGAAGCCGAGCAGGGTCCAGGTGCCGTCCCAGTGCCGGTTGACCGCTCCGGTCTGCCAGATGCGCCGCTCGCCGTCTTGCAGGATGGCCGCGGAGTGCTCCGTCAGTCCGAAGTACATCCGGCGCCCCTCGCGCTGGCGGCGAAGCAGGCCACGCGCCACCATGCGGGTCAGGGTGGACCGCGTGGCCTGCTCGCCGACGCCGGCCCGGGCGAAGACGTCGATCACGCTGCCGGAGTACACGCAGACGTCCCGCCCGAGCACCTGGTCGCCCAGGAACGTCAGCATCAGCGACTGCGGCCGCAGCGGCTCTTCCGTGGTCACGCGGCCCACCGTACGCCTGGGATGATCAGGACGTCAGCCCGCGATCTCCTGTTACGCGGGGACACGGCCGGTGGGCACCCCGCACTCATACGGACACTCTCGGTCTGGTGCCGGTCGTCCTGGTCACCGCCGCGAACGTGCACGACACGACCGGCCCGATCATGCCCCTTTATCTCTTAATCACTCGATTTGACGAACTCTCTCAAGGGGTTCAGGAACGCTTCCAGCGGCTTCCACCTGCGTCTTCGCTTCGCGGCGGCGTATGCCGGGCCTCTTGATCCGGTCCCTGAACCGCCTAGGCTTCATGAAGCGACGAACTCGCCGGGTTTTCACACCACTTGACCCCCGAACCATCCCTCCACAGCGACAGCGGTCATTGATGAAGTGCGCGACCTGATCGGGTGGGTCCGGGCTTCCGGGGGCGAGGTGAAGCCCAAGGTGTGTGCTGTTCGACGGGCCTCGTACCGATGTCCGACCGCTCCGTACCTCCAGTGACCCAGAAAGGTCTACCTCTCATGTCCCTCACCAGTGAGCGTCCTTCAGCCCTCGGGCTTACTTGGATCTTCCAGGAGTTCTGGGGCTTCAAGAACCCTCCCACCATCACCGACTTCGAAGCGTACGGCAAGGCCCTGCTCATCTGTGCCGGCGGTGACGGCGATCTGGCCTCGGCGGAGCGGGAGTACGCGATCGGCCTGATCGCCGGTATGCACGGTCCGGACGAGGTCGTCGAGACGCTCAAGACCTACGGCGGCGAGGATGACCTGCGGGCCGTCCTGAGCAACGCCGAGGGGGCCCGCGAGTCGGGCGGGTGCCTGGTCTACGACACCATCCGCGTGTCGGCCGCCGACGGGGTCCTGGCTCCGGGTGAGCTGGACAAGATCCACGAGGTCGCCGACCTGCTGTCGGTGCCTCGCGAGAACGTCGCGCAGATGGTGAGGATTCACCAGCAGGAGCAGGAGCTGCGCGACCAGCGGTTCAAGCTCTGCTTCCCCGACGCGGCGAACCGTCCGTTCGCTCCGGTGTCCTGACATCCGGCCGTGACCGGTGGCAGAGCATGAGGACAGGTGAGGGGGTGACGCAGATGAACGCCGAGGACTTCCTGGGCTCCCGCGAGGCGGGTGAAGCCAAGACCAAGTGGTGACTCCGGTTCGCTGAACCGGAGTCACCGTGCGGGTCCCGCCGGGGGCACCCCGGAGGGGCCCGCACTGCCCATTCTCACTGAGGACGGCGACATCATGCAGTACAGCTTGCCGGACGCTTCCGTGCTCGCGGCGCTCGGGCCCGATGCCTACGCTCAACGGCTGGAACTCCTGGAGAAGGAGCTGGCCGGCCGGCCCGGACAGCACGGCCTGGCCGAGCTGCTCGCCTCGGCCGTGACCGGCCACGGCGACTGGAACGTACGCCGGTTGTGCGTGGAAGCCCTTGCCGCACGTTTCGGGGAGGACCCTGAGGCCAGGAAGGCGATCTGCGCGGCGACCCATGACGATGTCGACTGGGTCGCGTTCACCGCCATCAAGGTCATCGGTGCGCTGAAGATGCCCGAGGCGGCGAAGGACCTCATCCGTATTTCCGGCTGGCCCAGCAACTTCAGCCGCCCCGGGTACAGTCGGAAGCCGGTCGGTTGCGGAGCGGCGTTCACCAAGCGGGCTCTGTGGGAGATCTTCGACTCGCGGGACCCGGACCGGCTGCGGGAGCTGGAGGACGAGCTTTTCGCCCCGCTGCACCGCGAAGTGGCTGCCGCACGCCGTGAACCCCAGGTGGCGGATGCGGTGCCGGTGCCCGGAGGGCCGTTCATCGCGGGTGCCCGCAAGGAGACGACCGGAGCGTTCCAGATGGACGACACGGACAACCCGATGCGTGTCGTGGAGCTGCCGCCCTTCTACATCGACCGGTGCGCGGTGACCAACGAGCGGTATGCGCGCTTTCTCGACCAGGCCCATGGCACGCGGACGTGGGCACATCCGGATCAGCCGGAGGACAAGGACTACACCCCGGCTCACTGGCGCGACCCGCGTTTCAACGACCCGTCCTTCCCTGTGGTCGGCGTCGACTGGTACGACGCATGGGCCTTCGCGCGCTGGGCGGGAGGCCGGCTGCCCAGCGAGGACCAGTGGGAGATGGCCGCGCGGGGCAAGGACGGCCGCCGCTTTCCCTGGGGGGAGGAGTGGGACCCCGGCCGCGCGCGGGGCATCGGAACGGCATACCCGGAGCCCGCCCCCCGCAACCTCGAAGAACTCGAACAACTCCTCGTCCGCACCTCACTGACCTGGCCTCCCGAACCCGTGCTGCCGGCCGACTCGCTGCCGGGGGGAGCCAGCCCGTACGGGGCACTGAACATGTCCGGCAATGTCTGGGAGATCACCCGGACCAACTTCTTCACCCGCGAGGACATGAATCCCTTCTTCGCGGGACGCAAAAGCGCCGACTTCATGAACCGGCCGGAAGCCTTCCACGTCCTGCGGGGCGGTACCTGGACCTCACCACCGGTGTGTATGACCACCTACTACCGCGGCAAGGACCTGCTGACCGACCGGCACAACGAGGTCGGCTTCCGCTGCGTCTACGACATTCCCGCCCAGAACACGGACGCCGACCACGACG
The DNA here is from genome assembly GCF_039542605.1 of Streptomyces ziwulingensis. Taxonomy (NCBI): domain Bacteria; kingdom Bacillati; phylum Actinomycetota; class Actinomycetes; order Kitasatosporales; family Streptomycetaceae; genus Streptomyces; species Streptomyces ziwulingensis. Next base: position 24,737 of record NZ_BAABIG010000092.1, on the reverse strand, counting down.
GAGCCGCCGTATGACCGCCCCCGCCATCGACCGGAGCGAGGACGCACAGCACGGCACCGCCGCCGAGGACGACACGGAGACCAAGCGCAGGCTCGTGACCGCGCTGCGCACCCTTGGAGCCCTCGGGTTCAGCCACGGCCTGGCCGGCTACTTCAGCGCCGTCGACCCCCGCAGGCCGGACCACTACTGGGTCAACGCGCTCGGCGTGGACTTCACCCAGACCCGGACCGAGGACCTGCTGCTCGTCGGCCCCGAGGGGCAGGTCGTATCGGGCCGGGGCACGCTCAACCCTTCCGTGGACGCCCTGCACGGCGAGCTGCACCGAGCCCGCCCGGACCTGAAGGCATTCGTCCACACCCACTCCCGCTACGGCAAAGCATGGTCCACACTTGCCCGTCCCCTGGACCCGATCACGCAGGACGCGTGCCTGCTGTACGGCAGGCACGCCGTGTTCGAGGACTTCGGGGGCCCGGTGACCGAACGTCAGGAAGGCAGGGCCATCGCTGCCACCCTGGGCGCGGGGGTGGGCGTCATCCTGCCCAGCCACGGCTTCGTCACGGGCGGCCGGTCCGTCCCCGAGGCGGCCTGGCTGCACGTGGCCATGGAGCGTGCCGCCGAGGTACAGCTCCTCGCGGAAGCCGTCGGCACCCCCCGGATGATCCCTGACGCCATCGCCCGCGCCACCGGCGACCTGCTGGGCCGGCAGAAGTACACCGAGCAGGCGTTCAACAATCTCAGTCTGTCTTCGCACACCACCTGCCCGTGACCCCACGCAGTACCCGGTCGTCCGCGGATTCCCTTCGCCGGGACGCCGCGGCCGACGGGGCGTGCCCCGACCGTACGGACCTTCGTGAAGATCGGCCTCAACTTCCTGCCCACCCTCGCCCCGGACGAGATCCCGGCCTCCGAGTACTACGCCGACTGCATCGCCCTGTGCGAGCAGGCCGACCGCCTCGGATTCGCCCACGCCAAGGCCGTGGAACACTACTTCCATCCTTGGGGCGGCTACAGCCCCGACCCGGTGACCTTCCTGGCCGCCGTCGCCCAGCGCACCACCCGGCTTCGCCTGGTCACCGGAGCGTGTGTCCCGGCCTTCACCCACCCCGTGAAGCTCGCGGCCTCGCTCGCCATGCTCGACAACCTCTCCGGGGGCCGACTCGACGCCGGATTCGGCAGGGCCTTCCTGCCCACCGAGTTCTCGGCGTTCGACGTTCCCCTCACCGAGAGCAAGTCCCGCATGCGCGAAGGCGTCAGCGCCATCCAGAAGCTCTGGACGGACTCCGGGTTCCGGTGGGAAGGCACCCACCACTCCTTCGGACCGCTGCCCCCTCTGCTGCCGCGCCCCGTACAGACACCCCACCCGCCGGTGCTGATCGCCGCCACCGCCTCCGAGGACTCCTTCCAGTGGGCCGGTGAACAGGGCCACCACCTGATGATCATCCCCGTTGTGGCCAGCCATGAGCGGCTGGCGGAACTCCTGCGGACGTACCGCACCGCCCGCACCGCCCACGGCCACGCGGGCGAACCCAAACTGCACGTCAGCTACCACGCCTACCTCGCAGAGGACCACCAAGCCGCCCTGCACGAGGCCGAGGCCCACTTCGACGCCTACCGCGAGAAGCAACTGGAGGCGTACGCGAGTTGGCGGGGCATCAGCAGCGAGCAGTACCCCGGCTACGAACTCATGGAATCCGCCGTCCGGTCCACCACCTTCGAAGACCTCCTCAAAGCCGGGAACGTCATCGTGGGCGACCCCGACGCCGCGATCCAGGCTCTGAACAGGGTCGCGGACCGCTACCCGGGAGGCGAGGTCAGCCTGCACATCCGGTTCGGGGGGATCAGCCGGACGCAGGCGGCCCGCACGGTGAACCTCCTGGGGCACAAGGTCCTCCCCGCGGTGGCTCACCGATGACCGCCGACACCCCGCCCCGAGGGGCCGGCGCCGACCGGAGCTGGCGCATCTCGGACCGGGCCGCCGGCTGCGGCCCCTCCGCGATCGCGGACGCCCTCGCCATGGCCGCGCGCAGCCGGGCCATCAGTCTCGCGGCGGGCTCGCCCGCCCCTGAGGCACTGATGGACGAAGAACTCCACGATGTCGTGGGCCAGGCGCTGAGCCGGGCCCCGCACGCACTCCAGTACACCGACCCGGCCGGGCTGCCGGACCTGCGTGCCTGGATCGCGGAGGACGAATCCCGTCGTACGGAACGGACCTGGCACACCGAACAGGTCATCGTCACCCATGGTTCGCAGCAGGGACTGGACCTGGTGTGCCGGGCGCTGCTGAACCCCGGCGACACGGTGGTGGTCGACCGGCCCGCCTACAGCGGCGCTCTGCAGATCCTCGGCACGTACGGCGCGAGGATCCTCCCCGCACCCCTCACTGCCGACCCTGAGCTGGAGAGCCTCGCCCGGCTGCTGGAGCGTCACGCCCCGGTCCGGATGCTCCATGTGGTGCCCACCTTCGCCAACCCCAGCGGCGCCACACTCACCGAACACCAGCGTGCCCGCCTGGCCGATCTCGCCGACCGGTACGGCTGCGTCGTCGTGGAGGACGACCCCTACCACGAACTGCACTTCGGCACCCCACCACCGTGCATGCCTCTCACCGGCCTCTGCCGACGCACCGTCCGCCTCGGCAGCTTCTCCAAGACCTTCTTCCCCGGCGCGCGCACCGGCTACCTGCTCGCTCCCGAACCGCTGCGCCCGGTACTGACCAGGCTCAAGGAAGCCACCGACCTGGGCAACTCCGCGCTGCTCCAGAGCATCCTGCACACCACTCTGACCACCAATGATCTGCCCGCCCGCCGCTACCAGCGGCTCAGAACCCTCTACCGGGGGCGCAGGGACACCTTCACCGCCGCCCTGCGCCGGCACGGTGACGGGCTGCTCACCTTCACCGAACCGCAGGGCGGATTCTTCGTCTGGGCCACGCTCAATGACGGCACCGACGCCGGGCACCTCCTGCGCCGTGCCCTCGCGCACCAGGTCGCCTTCGTGCCAGGGGCGGCCTTCCACACAGAGGGCGAAGGTGCGCACAACTTGCGGCTGTCGTACTCCGCAGCCCCCCACGACCTTCTGGAAGAGGGCTGTGCCAGGCTCGCCCGTGCCATCCGGGACGTCCGGTCCCCGCGCTCCGAGGACGCGGACGGTGAACCCCTCGCCGCGCCCGTAGGCGCACCAGGAGCATCCCCGTGAGGGCCGCCGTCACCCTGCCGGTGGGGCCGGACGGGATCCAGCGGGCCCGGGAAGCGCCCTTCGACCCGGATGCCTTCCTCGCCCGGCCGCTGGTGGCCCGCCTCGCCACCCAGCCCCTGGTCCTCCAGCCCGTCTGGTACCTGTGGGAGGACGCCGAGTTCTGGGTGATCACGGGATCGTGGTCCACCCTGTCCCGCCGGCTCACCGCCGACTCCGCCTTCAGCCTGGTGGTGGACGAGTGCGACCTGGCCACCGGACGCACCCGCCAGATCGTCGCGCGGGGCACCGGTGCGGTCACGACGGGCGACCCCGGCCGGGCCCGCCGCAAGCTCACCCGCTACCTCGGCCCCGACGAGACCCAATGGGACCCCCGCTTCCTGCCGGGCCCCGACCTCTCATGGGCCCGCCTCACTCCCCACACCCTCCGCGTGGCCGACCTGTCCTTCCACGTGCACACGCCCCCGAACCCGCCTTCCCCAGGAAGGCCGCACGACCTCCAAGGAGGCCCACATGTCCCTGCCGAACGCACCACACCGCACCTGGGAGGAGCGTGACCGCTCCCACCTGCTCCACCCCTTCCTGCCCGACTCCCAGCAGCGTCGCGTCGTCATGGTGGAAGGGGAGGGCTGCGTCCTGCGGGACGCGACGGGCCGGGAGTACCTCGACGCCACCGCGGGAATGTGGCTCTGCCAGGTCGGACACGGACGCACCGAGATCGCCGAGGCCGCCGCCCGCCAGATGAGCAGGCTGGAGTACTCCACGGCCTTCTGGGACTTCACCCACGACCGCGCGATCAGCCTGGCGGAGCGACTGGTGGGACTGGCCCACCCCGCAACCGGCCGGGCTTTCTTCACCAGCGGCGGCTCCGAAGGAACCGAGACCGCACTGCGCATGGCACGCAACTTCCACCACCGGCGCGGCGCCCCCGACCGCACCTGGGTCCTCACCCGTACCCGCGCCTACCACGGCGCCGGCTACGCCAGCGGGGAACTCTCGGACTTCCCGGCCTACACCAGCGGCTTCGGCCCGCAGCCCGGACACGTCCACCGCCTCACCGCCCCCTACCCCTACGCGCACGCCCGCTCCGGGGCCGACGGCCCCGAGGACGTCACCGAATTCTGCCTGCGCGAGCTGGAGGAGGCGATCCACCGCATCGGACCCCACCGCATCGCCGCCCTCATCGGTGAACCGGTACTCGCCCTGGGCGGCATGGTCGCCCCGCCGACCGACTACTGGCCCCGCGTGGCGGAACTGCTCCGCGCCCACGGCATCCTGCTCATCATGGACGAGGTGGTGACCGCCTTCGGCCGCACGGGAAGCTGGTACAGCGCCGGGCAGATGGGGGTGCAGCCGGACCTCACCGTCCTGTCCAAGGGACTGACCAGCGGCTACTTCCCGCTCGGCGCGGTCCTCCTCACCCGGCGGATCGCCGATGTACTCGGCGCCGGTGACGGCTTCCCCGTCGGCCACACCTACTCCGCGCACCCCACCGGCTGCGCGGTCGCCGAAGCCAACCTCGACATCATCGAACGCGAACACCTGCTGGACGCCGCCGGTGCGATCGGAGCCAGGCTCGCCACCGCGCTCGCTCCCCTGGAAGCGCTACCCCTCGTCGGCGAGGTCAGGCAGCACGGCCTGATGATCGGCGTCGAAGTGGTGGCCGACAAGGCCCTCGGCCGCCCGCTGCCCCACGGGACGTACGCCCTCGCGGACCTCATCAGGGACCGGACCGGTGTCCTGGTCCGCGGCGGCCCCCGGTCCCTCACCCTCGCGCCGCCCCTGGTCATGACCCCCGAGCAGGCCGACCACGTCGGCACCGCCCTGTTCGACGTCCTGTCCGGCCACCCCGCCCCCGCGTCCGGCGAACCCGCCCCCGTGCCCGCCCCCGTACAGGCCCGTTGACCCGCTCGCCCCAGGAACCCGACATGCCCCAGCAGACCTGCCCCTACCGCTTTCCCCTCCCCCGGGTCCCGGCCGCGGAACCGCCGGCGGCCTACGCCGAATTCCGCGCCCGGAACCCGGTGGTCCCCGTCGTCATGCCCAGCGGCGACACCGCCTACCTGATCACCCGGTACGAGGACGCCCGCCTTGTCCTCACCGACCCCCGGTACTCCCGACGCCTGGAGCTGGCGGGACTCGAACTCGGCACCATCGGCCTCGCCGAACACCTCCTGCTCTCCACCCTCTCCAACATGGACCGTCCGGAGCACACCCGGCTGAGAAGGGCGGTCGCACCGGAGTTCACCACGGAACGGGTGGAGCGGCTGGCCCCACGCATGCAGGAGGTCACCGACCAGTTCCTCTCCCGGATCACGGCCATGCAGCCGCCGATCGACCTCATGACCACCCTGTGCGACCGGCTGCCGGCCGCCATCCTGCTCACCTACCTGGGCATCCCGTTCGACGACACCGACGACCTGCTGCACTGGACGAAAGTCCTCACCGACCTGAGCGGCCACACCCAACAGGAAGTGGACGAGGCCAGGGCCGCACTGCACACCCACCTCAAAGGTGTCATCCAGGAACGCCTGCGCAACCCCGGTGACGACGTCCTCACCGCCCTCGCCCAGCGGTGCCATACCGACCGGCGCATCAGCGAACTCGAACTCGAAGCCCTCGTGATGTTCCTGCTCATCGGGGGCCTGCACACCGTCGTCTACCAGCTCGGCCTCTGCGTCGTCGCGCTGCTGCGCGACCCCGACCGCATTCCCGAGCTCGTCGCGGCGGCCGACCCCGGCCCCGCTGTCGAGGAACTCCTCCGCTACACCAACGCTGTCGAATCAAGCCTGTTGCGCATCACCACGGAAGACGTCGTCGTCGCGGGAGTACCCATTCCTGCCGGCAGTCCCGTACTGTCCGCCATCCCGTCGGCCAACCGCGACCCGCGGCGGTTTCCCCACCCGGACACCCTCGACTTCCACCGCCCGGACACCGCCCACCTCACCTTCGGCGTGGGCATGCACCGCTGCCTGGGCGCACCCATCTCACGCCTCATGCTCGCCATCGCACTCCCGGCCGTCTTCCGACGACTGCCGCATCTCCGCCTCGCCGTACCCGAGAGCGAGCTGCGCTGGCGGCCCGACAGACTGCTCACTGGCTACGAAAGCATCTCCGTCACCTGGGGCGAACCGACCAGGATCAGCGAGTAGCCGAGGATCAAGGCCCATGCACCGGAGCGACTGATCCCATCCCGTGCTGCGGCACCGCTGAGGCCGCAGCACGGGATGGGGCTCTGCGCTCGCCTGGGTGAGCGCGTTCACCTCCGAGGCGACCAGCCACCCGCTGGGCGGCCACCGCCACGCGCGACCGGGGGCGCCTGCGATCGAGTAGAGACCGCGCTGCCGGACCACGTCGGGTTGTATCTGGCAGCAGGTGCCTTCGGTGTCGTTCGGCCCGTCCGGCGCGACTGCCCACCGGCGGTTCTGGCAGTGGTCGAAGGCCAGGGTGCGGGCCGAGCTTCACCGCTTGGTCCTCGGCAAGCCCGGTGCCCGAGGCGAGCTGGACACGACCACGCCCACCTGCGGCGATGGTTACGCGAGCGCGGCACCACCCACCGCGTCGCCCGCAAGAAAGTCGAGTCCTCGCGACATCTGACCCGCCACCGCTGGACCGTGGAAGGCACCATGGCCCGGCTCGCCGGCGGCAGTCGGGCCGTCGGGATGTAGAAGCTCATCAGCAGCCGGCGGAGGTGGGCGTCAGGGGCGTGGCGGGATGGCAACGGTTGTTCCCCCTGCGGCTCAGGCTTCGAAGCGCCATCAGTGGCCCCCGCCTGCAATCCACCCGCCTGTGCGCGCTACCGCCGCGGATGTCCGCCTGGGCTCCACTGGGCGGCCGGAAGATCGCGTCCGCTATGTGAACTTCCGTGTCCGGAAGTAGCTCTTGACGCTTCCTCCTCCTCACGCTCACCATTCAGCACGCACGAGGCACCAGCAGCTCCGACGCCCCGGGTCGACACGGCATGGGGCGCTCGCACGTTCCGTTCCCCTTCTCGTTCGGAATACCGGAGACCCCACATGAACCTCTCCAGTCGCTCTTCCATACCCGTCGGCCGCAGACGCGCCGCCGCCCCGGTCGCCGTACTCGCCGCCGCCGGACTGCTGGCCACCGCGTTCACCTCCACCGCCGGGGCGGCACCGACCCTCCAGGACACCACCGGCGCCGGCGCCACGGTCGCCGCGGTCGCCGCGCCGGACATCCCCCTGGCCAACGTCAAGACGCACCTGAACCAGCTCGCGTCCATCGCGGCGAGCAACGGCGGCAACCGCGCCCACGGGCGCCCCGGCTACAAGGCCTCCGTCGACTACGTCAGATCCAAGCTGGACGCCGCCGGGTTCACCACCACTCTGCAGCAGTTCACCTCCGGCGGCGCCACCGGCTACAACCTGATCGCCGACTGGCCGGGGGGCGACGCCAACCAGGTCCTGTTCGCCGGGGCGCACCTGGACTCGGTCACCTCCGGCGCCGGCATCAACGACAACGGCTCCGGCTCCGCCGGCATCCTGGAGACCGCGCTCGCCGTCTCCCGCGCTCAGTACAAGCCGACCAGACATCTGCGTTTCGCCTGGTGGGGCGCCGAGGAACTGGGGCTGATCGGCTCGAAGTACTACGTGAACAACCTGCCCTCCACCGAACGGTCGAAGATCAAGGGCTATCTGAACTTCGACATGATCGGCTCACCGAACCCGGGCTACTTCGTCTACGACGACGATCCGACCATCGAGAAGACCTTCAAGGACTACTTCGCCGCCCTCGGCGTCCCGACCGAGATCGAGACGGAAGGCGACGGCCGCTCGGACCACGCACCGTTCAAGAACGCGGGCATCCCCGTCGGCGGCCTGTTCAGCGGCGCCGACTACGTCAAGACGGCCGCGCAGGCGCAGAAGTGGGGCGGTACCGCCGGGCAGGCGTTCGACCGCTGCTACCACTCCTCCTGCGACTCCATCTCGAACGTCAACGACACCGCACTGGACCGCAACAGCGACGCCGCCGCGCACGCGATCTGGACGCTGTCGGAGACTTCGACCCAGCCTCCGAGCGGTGACACCTACGAGAACACAGCCGACGTGGCCATCCCGGACAACGGCGCCGCCGTCACCTCGACGGTCACCGTCTCCGGCCGCACCGGCAACGCCCCGGTCGCCCTCAAGGTCGGCGTGGACATCGTGCACACCTACCGCGGCGACCTGGTGATCGGCCTGGTGGCGCCGGACGGCTCGACGTACCCGCTGAAGAACTCCAGCAGTTCGGACTCCGCCGACAACGTCCAGACCACGTACACCGTCGACGCGTCCGGCGAGGCGGCCAACGGGGCCTGGAAGCTCAAGGTGCAGGACATCGCCGCGCAGGACACCGGATACGTCAACGCCTTCCGGCTGACCTTCTGACCCGCGACCCGGCACGGACCGGCCTCGACCGACATGCCGACCCGCAGGCGCCAGCGCGTCTGTCCGAGGTACGCCGAGGGCTTGGACCGGGACGGCGTCCGCCTGGACCGGGACGAGGACCAGGACGAGGAGCAGGCCGGCCTGTGACTTCTGCGGATGGTTGTTGAGCATGTGCGACGAGCGCAGTCGGGTGGGGCGTCTGACGTCACACCCTGCTGCCGGACAGCGACTCGTGGAAGTGGCGGGGACCGGGCCGCCTTCGTCGGTCGCCTCAGCCGACCGGACCGCCGAGGAACGCGGGGCGCCTGCGGAACACGTGCAGGGCGTACTGAACGGGATCGAACGCGATGAGCTGTACGCGCCAGGTGTCCCAGTCCTCGGTGACGGTTCCGTGGGCGACCGCGGCCATGCGGACGAACGGGTCGTTGCGCTGCCTGCCGCTGTGGTCGGCGAGGCCGCGCAGGCCGGCGTCGGCGGCGGCGTCCCATCGCTCCAGGGCGATGTTCGCGACCGCCTCGGCCTCGCAGCCGTCCTCGAAGAGGACCTCGGCGAAGTGTCGGTCCGCGGGCATCTCGCGGAAGCCGTAGTACTCCCGACGAGCCGCCTCGACCGCTTCCAGCGCCTCTTCGTACCGCCTCAGCGCGATGAGCAGCCAGGACCGGTGGATGTGCGGGGCCCAAGCGCGTTTGCCGCTCTCGTCGGCGACAGCCGCCAGTTCGTCCCGCAAGGCGTTCTCGTCGATCGGCAGCCGGCCCCGGTCACGCTGGTAGAAGGGCACCACGGGCGGCGTGTCCCGGTCGCGCGCCGGGTCGGCATCGGCATCGGCATCGGCATCAGCATCAGCATCAGCAGGGTGTTCGGCCAGATGGTCACGGGCGAAGGCGGCGGGGTCGAACGCGGCCAGTTCCTGCTCCGGATCGAGGACGACCTGCCAGGACATGAGTGGCCCGAGGGCGCCGCGGCCCCAGCAGGCCAGTTCCCGCAGCCTGATGGTCTGCCGGTCCCGTCCGCACAGCTCGACAAGACGCTCGGCGGCCAACTCGGCTTCGGCATACTGCCGTTGTGCGATGCGGGCAGCGCACGTCACCCACGCCGTCTCCCTCCACACTTGCCGCAGCGCGGCGGCCGGCACGGTGCGGCCCGCCGCCTCGCGCCGGGCTGCCCCGGCGGTCTCGACCGCCGCGTCGAGGCGGCCCGCGGCCAACAGCAGCCACGCCTCCCGTACCCGCATCTCTGCGATGCGCTTCCTCACCGCGTCCAGCCGCTCCCACAGCGCCGCGTCTTCCACGTCTGCCGCCCTCCTCTGTCCGGCTCCGGCATCCGGCATCCGGCATCCGGCATCCGGCATCTCCGATCATGCCCGGCGCCGGCCGTCACCGGGGCCGGACGGTGGGATGTGGTGCACTGTTTCTGGAGGCGTACGTCGAGCCGCGGTTCTCCGACCGCTCCATGGTCGGAGAGGGTCCGCGTGCCCCGCATCGGCCCGGGCCCGGCTGCGGGACGCGGCGATCAACGAACGGATATGAATGGCATCGGCGTACTCATGATCGCTAGCCTCACCGGCTATGAAGCAGCGCCGGCAGAAGAAGCTTTCCCGTCACCTCTTCGAAGCAGTGCTGACAGGTGACGCCACGCGCACGGAGGCCCTGTTGCGCGGTGGAGCGAGTCCAGAGAGACGGAACAGTGACGGCACCACCGCGCTGTATCTGGCTTCAGTGCAGGGCGAGGCCGAGATAGCTCGATCACTCATGGCAGCCGGGGCTTCTCCCGACACCGAAAGCAGCGGCCTCGGCTCCTCGGGCACACCGCTCTGCGCAGCCGCCTGCTGGGGGCACACGGAAACGGTCCGGCAGTTGTTGGCACATGGCGCCGATCCCAACCGTCGGGAGGACCACGGCACAGGTAAGTCCCCATTGGACTGGGCGAACAGCGGCCCTCACCCCGACACCGCCGAGGTTCTCCGGGCAGCAGGGGCGCAACCGACAGCTCGCCCCGCTCCGTAGCCGACGCCGACGTTGACGTAGGCGGACCGCATACGCGGGCGCAGATCGGTCGTGCCGGGTGAGGTGAGGGTGACGGCCGACTTCCCCTCGGTGCCGAGCGGGAAGTACCGCGAGACGTCGGAGTGCCACTTGCCGGGTCGCCCGATCGCCGCGGGCCCCGGCTCAAGGGGGTGCGGTGGACCTCCGGACGGTGGCCGGTGGCCGGTGGGCGGGTGGACCAGTGGACCAGGCGGGGGCTCGCTCGCGTACCGTCACTCCGCGTTGACCGCGGCAGGAGGCCCTGGCCGGCCGTGCCGGACCGCCTCGACCAGCAGGTCGCCCGCCTCGCTGCGGTAGTACAGTACCGACCGTCCCGCGCGCCGCCGCAGGACCAGTCCCGCGTCCAGCAGTACCTTCAGGTGCCGTCCCACCGAGCCCAGTGCCAGACCGGTCAGAGACACCAACTGGGTGGTGCTCATCGGTGTGCCCAGAAGGGCGAGGATCCGGGCCCGTCCCGGACCGAGCAGGGCGCGCAGCGCCTGGGGCGCCGGGCGATCCTCCTCCCCGGTCAGCACGCCCGAGCAGGGGTACACCACGGCATACCGGTGGGGCTCGTCCCAGGTCACCCAGCCCCGGCGTGGGGTGACGGGGACGAACAGGAGTTGTGCGCCGGAGATGTCGCGGGGCGGGTTGTCGTGGGCGTTGATCTGAAGACGGCCTCCGCCCAGCCAGCGGGTGCGGGGGCGGAGACCGTCCAGGGCCATGGCCCAGCCGCCGTCGCTCAACTGCCGGGTGCGGGCGACGACATCGGCTTCGAGGACGCGACGGCGCCGCTCCCAGTCCGGCAGCACGGTCCGGGTCCACACCCACTCCAGCAGGGCGGCCGAGCGTTCGGGGAGGTCGTCGCGGCGCAGCGCGTGGGGGAGGGAGCCGCCGCCCAGGGCGGCCGTCAGGTCGGCACGGGCGGTCGCGGGCGGGGTGGTCCGGACGCGTCGCAGTTCCTCGTCGACGCGCGGGGTGCCGTCACCCACCGGGGCCGGGATGAGGAAGTCGGCGATCCAGCTATACCGGAACCCGGCCCGCACCACGGCCGCCGCGACCGCGTCCCGGGCCAACTGTTCGCGGTAGGCGGTCAGATGGGCCGTCAACCACTTCTGCTGCACCGGGTGGGAGGCCACGGCCTCCTCCAGGTCGATCAGGGCGGCCACGGTCTCGGTCAGGGGGGAGATCACGAACCGGCTGCGCGCCAGGGTGTCCGTATCGAGCAGCCACAATCCCATCGTTTCGCCTCCGTGCGAAACATTATCGCCCCCGCTGCGGCCCCTCGGACACTTCCCGTCATGCGCACCTACCGAGACCTGTTCCGCACCCCGGAGTTCACACCGCTCTTCGCCACCAGCGCGCTGTCGGTGGCCGCCTCCACGGTGAGCGGGCTGGCCCTGGGCACTCTGGTCCATTCCGCCACCGGGTCCCCGCTGCTCTCCGCCCTCGCCATGTTCGGGCCGTCCCTCGCCCAGGTCGTCGGCGCGGCCACCCTGCTGTCGGCCGCCGACCGGCTCCGCCCGCGCGCCGCCATGACCGGCCTCGTCCTGGTCTTCGCGGTGGCCGCCGCCGTCCAGGCCGTCCCCGGGCTGCCGGTGTGGGCGGTCTTCGCGGTCCTGGCCGCCGAGGGCCTGATCGCCTCCGTGGGCGGCGGGATCCGCTTCGGCCTGCTCAACGAGATCCTCGCCAAGGACGGTTACCTGCTGGGCCGTTCGGTGCTCAACATGGCCGTCGGTGCCCTGCAGATCTGCGGCTACGCCCTCGGCGGCGTCCTTGTCGCCCTGCTGTCGCCGCGTGGCGCGCTGCTGGTCGGGGCGCTGCTGTACGTGACCGGCGCGGCCGTCGCCCGCCTCGGCCTCACCGACCGTCCGCCCCGTGCCACCGGCCGGCCGTCGGCCGCCGCCACCTGGCGCGTCAACGCCCGTCTGTGGTCGTCCGCGCCCCGCCGCCACGTCCTCCTGGCACTGTGGGTGCCGAACGGACTCATCGTGGGCTGCGAGTCCCTGTACGTCTCCTACGCCCCCGAGTACGCGGGGCTGCTCTTCGCCTGCGCCGCCCTCGGCATGCTCGTCGGCGACACGCTCGCCGGCCGTTTCCTCCCGCCGCGGTGGCGGGAACGACTCGGCGCCCCGCTGCGGCTGCTACTGGCCGTCCCCTACCTGTCGTTCTTCCTGGAACCGGGCCTCCGCGTCGCGACGGCCGCCGTCACCCTGGCCTCCGTCGGCTTCGCGGCGAGCCTCCTGCTCCAGGAACGCCTGATGCGGCTGACGCCCGACGAGCTGAGCGGCCAGGCCCTCGGGCTGCACTCCGCCGGCATGCTCACCCTGCAGGGCGTCGGCGCCCTCCTCGCCGGCAGCATCGCCGAACTCACCACACCCGCGACGGCGATGACGGTCATGGCAGCCGCTTCCGTCGCCGTCACACTGGCGCTCGCTCCAGGGCTGAGGGGGCGTCCGCCGGTCCTTGCGGCCACGTGAGACACGGGACCGGTGGGAGCCGCTGTCCCAGGAGACCGGCAGATGAGTGCTTCAGTCCCCGTTCGACGGCAAGGGCGCTGGGGAGTTGAGGTGGGGTCACGCCGCGGGGCTGTACCGGCTGACCGGACCGGATGCGGCTGGGCCGCGGCCCTCCCTGCCCCGGTCGCCCCATCTCACCGCCCCAGCGCCCCACCGCCCCACCGCCCTCTCCCGCCATGGCTGATTCTTGGTGATTGTTAAGATCCAGCCATGCCCGAGACGCATGTGACGGCTGTGCTGGCCTTCGACGGAATGGCGCCCTTCGAGCTGGGCGTGGTGGTGGAGGTCTTCGGCCTGTCCCGGCCCGAGCTGGGCGACCTGCCCTGGTATGAGCTGCGGGTATGCGCCGAGGAACCCGGCCGGGATCTGCGGGCGGTCGGCGGGTTCACGCTGCGCGCCGAGCACGGGCTCGATGCGCTGGACACGGCCGACACGGTGATCGTGCCAGGGGTCGCCAAGGCCGGGGCGGAGGTCTCGCCCGCCCTGGTGGAAGCGCTGCTGCGGGCCCACGCCCGGGGCGCGCGCCTGGTGTCGATCTGCTCGGGGGCGTTCGCGCTGGCCGCGACCGGCCTGCTGGAGGGCCGGCGCGCCACCACCCACTGGCGCTACGCCCGCGCGCTTGCCGAACGGCATCCCGGGATCGAGGTCGACCCCGACGTGCTGTACGTCGACGACGGCGACGTCCTCACCAGCGCGGGCAGCGCGGCCGGTATCGACCTGTGCCTCTACCTGGTCCGGGCCGATCACGGTGCGGCCGTCGCCAACGCGGTGGCGCGCCGCTTCGTCGTTCCGCCGCACCGCGAGGGCGGGCAGGCCCAGTTCATCGAGGCGGCGGTGGGAGCGATCGGCTCCGAGGACGACGGCGTCACGCGGAGTATGAACTGGGCGCTGCGTCGTCTGCGCACACCGCTGTCCGTGGCCGCCCTGGCCCGGGCCGCGTGCATGTCGGAACGCTCGTACCTGAGGCACTTCACCCGCCGCAACGGCGTGAGCCCCATGCGCTGGGTCATCGCCCAGCGGGTGGCTGCCAGCCTGCCACTGCTCGAGTCCGGTGAGGGCACCGTGGACGAGGTCGCCGCCGCGGTCGGCTTCGACAGCACCGCCACGTACCGGCACCACTTCACCCGCCGGATGCGTACGACGCCGACGGCCTACCGCAAGACGTTCAACCGCGTCCCCGCGCACTCATGAGGGTCACTCCGACGACTGGCGGAATCTTGGCAATCTGAGGCGGTGACGCCACTCGTGGGGGCTGGTCCGGGATCAGAGGATGGAGCCGTCGCCGAGCGGGGAAACCCGGCACGGTCCACCGGCGCCCCCACCCGACCAGCGAGAACAAGAGGTACTCCCATGCCTGCCACGGATTCCGCCAAGATCACCGGCGCCGTCCTGCGCGTGCCCGCCGCCGCCCCGGCCGAGGCCGTCGCCCACTACGCCGCCCGTCTCACCTTCGAGGCGGATGTCTCCGACGTCCACGCCGATCTGGCCTCCGGCGCACCCGGCGTCGTGGTGGTCGACACCCGCGGCGCCGCCGCCTGGGACCAGGGCCACATCCCCGGCGCCCTCCACATCCCCACCGCGCGGATCGCCGAACTGGCACCCCGGCTGATCGACCCGGCCCGGACCGTGGTCACCTACTGCTGGGGCCCCGGCTGCAACGGCGCGACCCGCGCGGCGCTGGCCTTCGCCCGCCTCGGCCACCAGGTGAAGGAAATGCTCGGCGGCTTCGAGTACTGGGCACGCGAGGGCTTCGCCTACGCTTCCGCCACCGGTGCCGAGCAGCGCCCCGTCGACGACCTGACCGCCCCGCGCTCGGGCATCTCCTGCGCATGCTGAGGGACACCGCACGGCCGGGCGGCGTGATCCGCCGGCCACGTCACCGGCGACGTCGAGATCACCAGCACCTGTCCGGTCGTCCCGGCAGTAGCCGCATCCGGGTGCGGCGGGAGCCGTCGACGGGTCTGTGAACAACTCGTTGCACCCCGGCGTCCGCGCCCGGTCGCCGGCCGATACTGGCGCGGGCGATCCAAGGGAGGGGGCCGCGTGGACGCGTGGACGGCACTGGCGGGCGTGGGGGCCGGGTTGTCGATCGCCACGATGACCGCACCCGTGGGCGTCTCCGGGGCGGTGTTCCTCCTGCCCGTGCAGCTCAGTGTCTTCCACGTCCCCAGCCCCGCCGTGACACCCACCAATCTGCTGTTCAACGTGGTCGCCGGTCCCGGTGCCCTGTGGCGCTACCGGACCAGTGGCCAGTTGCACGGCCCCCTCAGCCGGCATCTGGTACTGGGTACCCTGCCCGGGGTGGTCCTGGGCGCCGTGGTCCGCGTCTTCGCGTTCCCCGGGACGGGTGTCTTCCGGCTGCTGATCGCCGCTTTCCTGCTGCCCATGGGGGTGTGGCTGTGTGCGCGCACCTTCTTCCCCGTGCGCACTCGCGCCGCGCGGCCGGCCGTGCCGTCACCGAAGTCCATCACCGTTCTCGCGGCCGTCGTCGGGGTGATCGGCGGGATCTACGGTATCGGCGGGGGTTCCCTCATCGGGCCCCTCCTCGTCGGCCGCGGCCTGCCGATCGCGCGCGTGGCACCTGCGGCGCTCGCCGCGACGTTCGCTACTTCGGTCGTCGGCGCCCTCGCCTACACCCTGCTCGCGGCGGTGAGCTCCGGTGACGTGGCACCGGACTGGGAGCTGGGGCTGGCCTGCGGTGCAGGCGCGATGATCGGCGGCTACCTCGGCGCCCGCCTCCAGCCCCGACTGCCGGAGACGGTTCTACGGCTTCTGCTCGGCGCGTCGGCCACCGGCGTCGGCAGCCTCTATGCCGCCCAGGCGCTGTCCTGATCCGCCGGTCGCGCGACACCGATGCCTCCCGAGGGCAGAACTGCGGGTGCTTGCGTGGCGGCGGATGACCGCCCGGCCGGTCGGCAGGCCGCAGCCGGCGGGGCCAGCGGTCGGCCCATCGCGGCGAGCACCGACGACTCGACCCGGCGGTGCACGCGGGTACCGTGCCGCTCGAAGGTGAGCAGCCCCGCCTCAGCCCCGCCTCCTTGAGCTTCTTCAGGCGAAGCCGACCGGCCGCCGGCGCGCGGCACCCCCGGCCCGGCAGCCGAAGCCGCCGCAGACGAGGGGGCACGCGGACGCGGTCACCGGCTTCCGCACCGAGGCGTTCGAACGGGACGCCGACGGCCGCCTGATCCTGGTGGGCGACGACGGCCGCCGCCTGTTCCCGGTCGACGGGGTGACCGAGCTACGCGGGGTCGGGCTCGGTGGCTGCTCGCCGGCCGTGCACGAGCGGCTCACGCGCCACCCGTCAACTGGACGCGCCGGTGTCGGCCGGAGTGACCGGCGGGTCGGCCGTGACGAGGAACGCGACCACGACCGCACCGGCCACCAGCACAGCGGCGGCCCAGCCGCAGGCGACGGTCATGCCGTGCACCGTGGCCCAGTTGTCCGAGGCATGCGCGTGCGCGGCCAGATAGGCAGCCGAGGCGCTCGCGGCGACACTGTTGAGCAGCGCCGTGCCGATGGAGCCGCCGATCTGCTGCGAGGTGTTCACGAAGGCCGAGGCGATGCCCGTGTCCGCGGGATCCGACACGGTGGTCGCCGTGCTCATGATGGGGGCGACGAGAAGGCCGACGCCGATACCGAACAGCAGCAGCGCGGGCAGGACCGACGCCGTGTAGCCGCTGTCCGGGGTGAGGCGGGTGAGCAGGAACAGCCCCGACGCCTCGACCAGCAGCCCGGACACCAGCAGCACCCGGGGACGGACGTGCGGCATGATCCGCCCGGTCACCCGGGTGGAGATCACGGCCGCGACCACCACGTACGGCAGGAAGGACAGCCCGGCCCTGAGCGACGAGTAGCCCATGACGTCCTGGAACTGGAACGTCATGAACAGGAACATGCCCAGCATCGCGAACGTGGAGATCACGATCGTCAGGAAGGCGCCCGCCCGGTTGCGGTCGGCGAGGACCCGGGGCGGCAGCAGCGGGTGGGCCACCCGGGACTGCACCACCCCGAAGACGGCGAGCAGGACCAGCCCCGCCGCCAGCGAGCCGATGATCACTGGTGAGCCCCAGCCGCGGGCGCCGGCCTCGCCGAAGGCGTAGATGCAGCCGACGATCCCCGCGCACCCAAGGATCGCGCCGACGATGTCCAGCGGCACCCGTGCGGGCCTCGGCGGGTCGGGGAAGAGCCGCGCACCCGCGAGCACGACCACCAGCGCGATGGGCACGTTGACGTAGAAGGTCCACCGCCAGGTGAGGGAGTCGGTGAGGGCGCCACCGAGGACCAGGCCGACCGCGCCGCCGGACATCAGCGCGGCGCCGTACAGCCCCAGGGCCTTGGCCCGCTCCCGGCCCTCCGGGAAGACGCTGGTCAGCAGCGCCAGCGTGGAGGGCGTGAGCAGCGCGGCGAACACGCCCTGCAGAGCGCGGGCGGCGATGAGCACGGCCGCGTTCGACGCCGCGCCGCCCAGGACGGAGACGGCGGCGAAGCCCGCCGCACCCAGGAGCACGGCACGCCGGCGGCCCACCATGTCGCCCAGGCGGCCGCCGAGCATCAACAGGCCGCCGAAGGCCAGGGTGTACGCGGTGACGACCCACCCCTTGGACGTGTCGCTGAGGTGCACGTCGGCCTGGGCGGCCGGCAGCGCGATCGAGACGATCGTCATGTCCAGCGCCACCATGAGCTGGGCGCCGCTGAGCACCGCCAGCGTCCACCATCGCCGTCTGCTCCCCGGGGGCCGTGCCGATGTCTTCGCAGGTGCGCTGTTCGCGGCCGTCTCCGCCATGGGACCCCCGCCTCCTGAACCATCTGGACGAAATCTGTCCGCTTCACCGCTTACGATACAGTGAGTGGACGAAAACCGTCCTGGTTTCCGGTCGACGGGACGAGTGGGCAGGACAGACGGCGCGACGGTCCGGTGGCGAGCCGGCCCTGAGAGAGAGGCGGCGCTCCGCGATGGCAGCAACGGGGGAGACTGCGACGGGCACCCTCGGCGGCACGGAGTCCGGTGCCCTGCGCGCCGACGCCCGGCGCAACCGGGAACGCATCGTGACGGCGGCCCGCGAGGTCTTCATGACCCAGGGAGTCGACGCGCCGATGGACGAGGTCGCCCGCCGGGCCCGGGTCGGCAAGGGGACGCTCTACCGCAGATTCCCCGACCGGGACGTGCTGCTGGAGGCGGTCGCCCTCGACATCTATGAGCGGCTCACGGCCATGGCGCGGCAGGCCGTCGAAGAGGGCACGAGCGCCTGGGGCACGCTCGACCGCTTCCTGCGGGAATGGGCGGCGTTCCGCTTCGGGCTGGCCAACTCCCCGCTCTGCCACCCGATGCGGGACGCGCTGCGCGTCAACCGGCGGCTGCGCGACGCCCGTGACGTCTGGCTCGGCCTGTTCGAACGTATGGTCACCGATGCCCAGGAGGCCGGCGTGCTGCGGCGCGACGTCGGATGCGGCGACATCGTGCTGTTCATGGACCGGATCGTGCAGGAGACGGGGGCGCCCGCCGATGTGGCCGACACCGTACCGGCCCGGCTGCTGGAACTTGTGCTGGACGCCCTGCGCGTGCAGCCCGGCTCCGTCCTCCCCGGGCGGGCCATCACCGGTGCCGACCTGAACCGACCGGTGTCCGTCCCGGGGGCCCACGCGTCGAGGTGACCGGGGGCGGGGGCGGGAAGCCCGCCGGCCCCTGGCGGGGACAGGGGTGCACCGGACGGGTCACACAGGTCGACGCCACTCACACGCGCGTTCGGCTGAAGGGGGGCAACTCCTGTCGAGCGGAGTCTCAAGGGGATTTTTCAGGACAGACGGATCGCTGCGGCGAGGCCGTCGTTCCCGCGGACCACCGACATGAACTGCGGCTTCGCCAAGCGGGGGCGAGTCGCACCGATTGGCCTCAGGAGCACTGTGAACCGCCCGGCGCGCACCCCTACTCTGGTGGCCTGGTCATGCGGCAGGAGCCGACCAGGGTATGGCACCGATACTTCCTGTCGCCGACCGCTCCGACGGAGGAGTGAGGGGGGTGGCAGCCGCGGTGTTCGCCGCGGCACATGACCGAATTCCGACTTCATGTCGCTCTTGCACAGCCGCTGGTGCGCGCGATCCGGCCGCCGACAGCGCGGTCGCGGGGTCCGTGCACACCTTGGGGGACGGGGACCGGTCTGCCCTTCGCACGGCAACCGGTGCGGCTTCGGTGATATCTGCTACGGGGGAAAGAGCATGACACGTTATGTGCCAGGTACCGCTGCGCGCACGGCGCTGCACGGGTACCTGAACGAAGTCCACACGGACAGCGGCCGCCTGGTCCTCTTGACCGGTCCCTTGCTGTCGGGCAAGACCGCACTGGTCGAGGAGTTCACGCGCGACTCCCGGGAGCGGGGCCTGCCCGTGCTGACCGCGAGCTGCTCCAGGTTCAGCCGCCATGACCTCCTCGGCGTGCCCTGGCAGTTGCTGCGTGGCCGGCGCTTGCCGCCCGAGTCCGTCACGCCCGCCCAGGCCATCGAGACCGCCCTCCTCGGCATCCACGAGCTGGCAGCGGCCGGCCGCCTGATCGTCTGCGTGGACGACATCCGTCACGCCGATCCCGCCTCGGTACGCTTCCTGGAAGCCCTCACGGCCGGTGTCGGCCGCCATCCCGTCCTGGTCGTCGTCACCGACCGGACCGACGCGACGCACAGCTCCATCCGGTTCCGGGGCCGCCTCGACCAACTGCGGCACGTGCGGAACCTGGCCCTCACCCCGCTGTCGGAGTCCGAGGTCGCCGACCTCGCACGCACCGAGTTCGCCCTGCACGACACCGCCGGCCGTTTCGCCGAGCGGGTGCGCCGGCTCTCGGGCGGGAACGCCTTCCTCGCCAGGGCCCTGCTCCAGGACCACGCCGTGTGCTGCGGCTGCCACGGCGAGCGGGAGGAGAACCGGCCGCCGCTCATCGGCCCCGCCTACCGGCAAGCCGTCCTCGACTGCCTGCACCGCGTCGAGCCGGACACCAGGGAGATGGCGGAAGCCCTGGCCGTGGCGGACGGTTTCAGCGCCTCCCAGGTCGTCGCCGAACTCGCCCGCATGGACCTGCGCGCGGTCGAGGAGTCGGCCGCGGAACTCGCGACCTGCGGCCTGGTGGAGGACGGGGGATTCCGTCACCCCGCGGTGCGCGAGGTGATCCTCGGTGACATGCCCCGCAATCGGCGCTCCGAGCTGAGCGCACGGGCGGCAATGGTCCTCAGGGCCGCGGGAGCGCCCACGGAGGACGTGGCGCGGTGGCTGAGCGGCATGGACGACGTCGACCACGCCGGCACCCGGGCCCCCCGCACCCCGCCTCGGGCGCGCTGGAAGGCGGCCGGCGGGCGGACGAAGACCGCGGTGGCGGCGGCCGGCACCCTCGGCACCCGCCCCGGGGCCGAGGAGGAGAACGAGCGCGTGCCCGGACAGCGCCGCCCCCCGGCCGGCCGGTCCACCGGCCGCGGGACCCGTCCCTCCCCGGTGACCGGGCCGGACGACAGGGAAGGCGACGGTGGGGGAACGGCTGCGCCGGCCGGCCGACGGCATTGCCCGGAGCCGGGCCGGCACTCCACCCCCGCCTCCGCCCCGGCCTCCGGCGCCGGGCCGGCCGCCGAACTCGAGGACCACCGCACGCTGTGGCTCGCCGAGGACGAACTCGCCCTGCTGGACCGGCGCATCGCTGCCGTCAGCCGCCCCGAGAGCCCCGAGCCGCTGGCCCTCGGCGCCCGCCGGCTGCTGCTCGGCTGCGCCTTTCCCTCCCTGCTGCGGGACGTACGCAGCAGGGAGCGGCCGGCCCGGCGCGTCCTGGAGGAACGCCTCACCCGCGCCCCTCATTACACGGCGGCCTGGGCCCTGGCGGGCGTGCTCGCCGAGGACGGCTGCGGGAGCCAGGAAGCGGTACGCATGGCCAAGCGCGCCCTGTACGGCTGCGACCCGACCCGGGAGAACCTGCCCGCGATAATGGCGGCGCTGGCGACGGTGGTCCGCCACGACGACCCGGAGCAGGCCTCGTTCTGGTGTGAGCGCTTCGCCGGAGGGCCCGCCTGGCCCGCGGCGCACCTGCGGGTGGTGCGTGCCGAGATCGGTCTGCGCGGCGGCGACCCGGCGACCGCCGCCGCGCAGGCGGAGAAGGCACTGGACCTGCTGCCGGCCCGGCTGTGGGGCATCCGGCTGGCGGAGCCGCTCGCCTGCTCGGTCCTGGCCCACGTAGCGGCCGGCAACCCCGCCGCCGTGGCCGTGCTGCTCCCCCACAAGGTGCCCGACTACCTCTTCGACACGCGCTACGGCCTCGACTACCTCTACGCCCGTGGCCTGTACCGGCTCGCCGTCGGCGAGTCCCTGGCGGCCCTGGCCGACTTCCTGAGGTGCGGCGGCCTGATGGCCGACTGGGGCATCGACCGGCACCGCCACATCCCCTGGCGGCTGGCGGTGGCCGCGGCGTACGTCACCATGAACGAGTACGGGAAGGCCGTCGAGCGTATCGACGAGACGTTCGGCCTGGGCGACGTGGACGCACTCGCGGGCGCCGGCGCGGGCCCGGGCCAGGACAGTGCCGGCGCCGGTGCCGCCTGCGACCGCGCCCGGTTCAGGGAATCCGTCTTCGAGGCGCTGCGGGAAACGGCCGCCACTCCAGATCTCTTCCGCACACTTGAGGGATTCCGCAAAGGCCGTCTGAAGACGGGACAGAATCCGGAGATGCGCCGGTACAAAATCTACGACCGGCACTCCGCGTATCTGGAGAAGCTCAGTCCGTCGGAGCAGCGGGTCGCTGTCCTGGCGGCGAAGGGAGACACCAACCAGCAGATCGCCCACAACCTTTCCGTCACCGTCAGCACGGTGGAGCAGCATCTGACCCGTATCTACCGCAAACTGCAGCTCGCCGGCCGCGGCGATCTGCGGGCAAAGCTGGGATGAACGAACCGGCGGGAGAGGGGAAAGGGTGGGAGAAGTGGAAGGCAAGGAAGGCAAGGAAGGTACGGAAGGCTTGGAAATGGTGGAGCGCTCGGAGCGCTCGGAGCGCTCGGAGAGTTCGGAGGGCTCGGAGGGCTCGGAGAGTTCGGGAAGCGCGGAAGGAATGGCGGACGGATTGGCGGACGGAGCCGGGCACGTAGCGGTGCCGCAAGGAAACGGCTCTCCGGCCGGCGGCCGCGTGGTGCTGGTCACCGGCGGGGCGAGCGGGATCGGCGCCGCGGTGGCCGGCCGTCTCGCGGCGCGCGGCGACCGTGTCCTCGTCGCGGACATCGACGCCCGGCGCGGCGAAGCGGTCGCCGCGCGGACCGGTGCCCTGTTCCTGCGGACCAACGTGGCCGAACTGGAGGACAACGAGGCGGCGGTGGAGGCGGCGGTGGCCGCGTTCGGCCGCCTCGACGTCGTACACCTCAACGCGGGCATCACGGGCGGCACGTCCCTCGGCCCCGACTTCGACCTCGACGGCTACCGGAAGATCGTCGGCATCAACCTGGACTCCGTGGTCTTCGGCATCCAGGCCGCCCTGCCGCACGTACGCCGCAGCGGGGGGCGCATCGTCGTCACCGCCAGCGCCGCGGCGCTGCGCCCCTCGATCGAGGTCGTGTACTCCGCGACGAAGAGCGCGGTGGTCGCCCTCGTCCGCTCCCTCGCCCCCGTGCTGCAACGCGACGGAGTGACGCTCAACGCCCTGTGTCCCGGCCTCGTCGACACCCCGCTGATCGCCGCACGCCGGTCCTCCATCAGCGCGGCGGGACTCCCGGTGGCGAGCGCCGAGCAGGTGGCCGACGCGTTCGAGACGGTGCTCGCGGACGAGCGGACCGGACAGGCGTGGCTCGTCATGGCGGACAGACCGGTGATACCTTTCCCCTTCCCCGAACTCCCGGTCCCCGGCGCCGAGAAGTTGATCGCGAAAACGATTCACGGCGCCGACATGGGCGCACCTTCTGACATGGAAACCCCGTAAGGGCGCTTCGATCATAGGGGTTGTTTAGGGGGCTGGCGGGACCGGCCCCTGGTTAGCCTGATTCGCGTATGTGCATGACGCAGAGTGATTCGCTGGAATCCGCTTCTTGCTGACGGGGTCGGGCTTTGGATAACACGGCTGTTGTGGGACACGGTGATTCCTCGCGGTCCGAGGAAGCGGTGGCGGTTGTCGGGATCTCCTGCCGATTCCCGCACGCTTCCTCGGCCCGGCAGTTCTGGGAACTGTTGCGCGGTGGCCACCAGTCCATCACCGAGGTCCCCGAGAGCCGGTGGGCCGTCGAGAAATACTATGATCGGGACGCCTCGGCCCCCGGCCGTATGAACACCAGGTTCGGCTCGTTCCTGGACGGGGTCGATCTCTTCGATGCCGACTTCTTCCGCCTCTCGCCCCGCGAGGCCACCTTCATGGACCCCCAGCAGCGGCTCATGCTGGAGCTCGGGTGGGAGGTGTTGGAGGACGCCGGCGTCGTGGCGGAGACGGTGGCGGGAAGCCGGCTCGGCGTCTTCGTGGGCGCGATCTGGGACGACTACGCGCGACTGGTGCGGGGCGCCGCGGCCGGGGGCGGGCACGGTGCCGGTCCCGGGCACGGTGCCGGAGGGAGCGGCGGACCGGGCAGCGGCGCCCAGCACGCCATGACCGGCATCCACCGCACCATCATCGCCAACCGCCTGTCGTACTTCCTCCGCGCGCAGGGCCCCAGCCTGACGGTCGACACCGGACAGTCGTCCTCCCTCGTCGCCGTCCACCTGGCCTGCGAGAGCCTGCGCACAGGAGAGTCCGACCAGGCCATCGCCGGCGGCGTCAACCTCGCTCTCCTGGCTGAGAGTTCCGTCATCTCCGCCAAGTGGGGCGGTCTGTCGCCCCGTGGCCGCTGCTTCACCTTCGACGCCCGCGCCGACGGCTACGTCCGCGGCGAAGGCGGTGGAGCCGTCCTCCTCAAGCCGCTCTCGCGCGCCCTGGCCGACGGTGACCGCATCTACTGCGTGATCCGTGGCAGTGCCGTCAACAACGGCGCTGCGGACAGTCTGACCACCCCCAGCCCGCAGGCCCAGGAGGCCGTGCTGCGCGCGGCGTACGAGGCGGCCGGCGTGGAGCCCTCAGCCGTCCAGTACGTGGAGTTGCACGGCACCGGCACCAAGGTGGGCGACCCCGTCGAAGCCGCCGCCCTCGGGGCGGCGCTGGGGGCGGCGCAGGGCCGGCGCGGCGCGCTGCGGGTGGGGTCCGTGAAGACCAACGTGGGGCACCTGGAAGGCGCGGCGGGTATCACCGGCCTGATCAAGAGCGCGCTCAGCCTGACCCATCGCGAGCTGCCCGCCAGTCTCAACTACGAAACCCCGAACCCGCACATCCCGCTCGACGAGCTGAACCTGACCGTGCAGGCCGAGCCCGGCACCTGGCCGCAGGAGGACAGGCCCCTGGTCGCAGGCGTCAGTTCGTTCGGCATGGGCGGCACCAACTGCCACGTCGTCCTGACGGAGGCACCCGGGAAGCCCGCGGGAGTCGCGGAGCCCGGCGAGCACGACGGCCGCGTGACGCCCAACGTCCTGCCATGGGTGGTGTCGGGACGTTCGGCCCCCGCGCTGCGGGAGCAGGCGGAACGGCTGCACGCCTTCACGGCCGGGAGTGACGCGAGTGCCGTCGACGTCGGCTGGTCGCTGGCGTCGTCGCGGTCGGT
>NZ_BAABIG010000091.1:0-12063 GCF_039542605.1 Streptomyces ziwulingensis | reverse complement strand
CCGCAAGGGCATCGCCTTCACTGCCCAGGACGTCTTCGAACACGAGACCCCGGCCGCCCTCGCCACCGTCGCGAGACTCGACGCCGCCCCCGGAACGGCGGCACTCCACGACGACGCCCCCCTCGTCGACCTGACCGCGGACGAGTCCGCCGAACTGGCCGCCAAGGTCCCCGCGCTCGCCGAGATCTGGCCGCTCACGCCGCTCCAGGAAGGACTGCTCTTCCACGCCGCCTACGACGAACAGGGCCCCGACGCCTACGAGGGCCAGTGGGTGCTGGAGCTGACCGGACCGCTCGACCCCGCGCGGCTGCGGACGGCCTGGCAGGGCGTGGCGGCCCGGCACCCGACCCTGCGGGCGGGCTTCCACCGGCTCGCCTCGGGGCGGCTGGTCCAGGCCGTCGTGACGGACGTGGAGATTCCGTTGCGGGAGGTCGATCTCCGCGGCCTCGGCGCGCGGGAGACCGAGGCGCGGCTCACCGAGACGGCCGCGCGGGAACAGGCCGAACGGTTCGACCCGGCCCGGCCCCCACTGCTGCGACTCGTCCTGGTCCGGCTCTCCGCCGAACGCCACCGGCTCATCGTCGTCACGCACCACATCCTCTTCGACGGCTGGTCGATGTCGGTCGTCCTCGACGAGGTCTCCGCGCTGTACGCGTCCGGCGGCGACACCCGCGGGCTCGGGCCGGCGCCCTCCTTCCGGGACCACCTGGTCTGGCTCGCCGAGCAGGACAAGGACGCCGCGCGCGCCGCGTGGCGGACCGAGCTGGCCGGGGTGGACGAGCCGACCCTCGTCGATCCCGGGGAGCGGAAGAAGGAATCGGCCGACGCCGGCTGTGTGGCCCGCACCTTCTCCGAGGAGTTCACCGACCGGCTGGTCGCCTTCGCGCGCGGCCGCGGACTGACCGTCAACACCCTGGTGCAGGGCGCCTGGGCGCTGGTGCTGTCCCGGCTCACGGGCCGAACCGACATCGTGTTCGGCGCCCCCGTCGCGGCCCGCCCCACCGAACTGCCGGGCGTCGAGGCGATGGTCGGGGTGTTCATGAACACCGTGCCCGTCCGGGTACGGCTCGACGGCGGGCAGCCGGTGCGGCAGATGCTGGCCGGGTTGCAGGGCCGCCAGTCCGCGCTGATCGGCTCCCACCATCTGGGGCTGCCGGAACTGCAGAAACTCACCGGGTCCCGGTCCGCCTTCGACTCGGTCCTCGTCTTCGAGAACTACCCGCGCGCGGTGGGCTCCGCCGAGTCCTCCGGCGGGCTCCGCGCGGAACACGTCGCCACCGTCGAGGGCACCCACTACCCGCTGACACTGGGCGTCGTCCTCGGCGACCGGCTGCGGCTGCGCCTCGCCCACCGTCTCGCCGTGTTCTCCGACACCGCCGCCGAAGGACTGGCGCACGCCCTCACCCGGGTGCTGGAGCAGGTGGTCGCCGATCCGTCGGTGCCGGTGGGACGGCTCGACGTGCCCGGCGTCACCGCCGGCCCCGCGACGCCGCCCCAGGCACCCGAACCGGGCCCGGACGTCTCCCCGCTGCCGCCCCGCCGCTTCCTGGCGCAGGCCGCCCGCACCCCGGCGGCCACCGCCGTCGTCGGTGCCGGTCACGAGGTGACGTACGCCGTGCTGGCGCGGAACGCCGAGCGCCTGGCCCGCCGGCTGTCCGGGTACGGCGTCGGCCCCGACATCCGCGTGGCCGTCCTGGCGCCCCGCTCGGTGGAGCTGGTCACCGGCCTGCTCGGCATCGCGCTGGCGGGCGGCGCGTACGTCCCCGTCGACCCGGCCCACCCCGCGGACCGCATCGCCTTCGTGCTCGCCGACGCCGCACCCGCGGCGGTGCTCTGCACGACCGGCACCCGGCCGCTGGTGCCGGACGGGTTCACGGGCCGGGTGGTGACCCTGGACGGACCACCACCCGCGGCCGGCCCCGACGGACCGCCGCCGACGACGACCCACCCGGACCACCCGGCACCCGCCACCGGAGAAGCCCTCCACGCCGGCCACCTTGCCCGCGGCACCGCGGAAGCCCCCCACGCCGGCCACACCGCGTACGTCATCCACACCTCCGGCTCCACCGGCACTCCCAAGGGTGCCGCCGTCACCTGGGACGGGCTGCGCAACCTCGTCACCGACCGGATCGAGCGGTACGGCCTCGGCGGGGACACGCGTCTCGTGCAACTGGTCTCGCCGAGTTTCGACGTGTCGATGGGGGACATCTGGCCGACGCTGTGCGCGGGCGGCCGGCTGGTACTGGCCCCGCCGGGCGGCCACACCACCGGCGACGCCCTGGGCGACCTGCTCGCCGACCACCGCGTCACCCACGCCGTACTGCCCGCCGTCCAGCTCACCCACCTCCCCGACCGTGCGCTGCCCGCGCTGCGCGTGCTGGTGAGCGGCGGTGACGCCCTCCCGGCGGACACCCGGCACCGCTGGGCGGCCCGCTGCGACCTCCACCACGAGTACGGCGTCACCGAGGCGACCGTCGTCTCCACCGTCAGCGGCCCGCTGGACGAGAGGGGCCCGCTCACCCTCGGCCGCCCGGTCGCCCGGACCGGCGTGTACGTCCTGGACGACTTCCTGCGTCCCGTGCCGCCGGGCGTGACGGGCGAGCTGTACGTGACGGGCACCGGGCTGGCCCGCGGCTACCTCGGCCGGCCGGCGCTCACCGCGCACCGGTTCGTCGCCGACCCGCGCGGCCTCGGCGGCCGGATGTACCGCACCGGCGACCTGGTCCGCCGTACCCACGACGACGAGCTGGTGTTCGTCGGACGGGCCGAC
This sequence comes from Streptomyces ziwulingensis, assembly GCF_039542605.1. NCBI lineage: Bacteria > Bacillati > Actinomycetota > Actinomycetes > Kitasatosporales > Streptomycetaceae > Streptomyces > Streptomyces ziwulingensis. The sequence continues at coordinate 9,293 of NZ_BAABIG010000091.1, read as the reverse complement.
GGGCAGGTCAAGCTGCGCGGCCACCGGATCGAGCTGGGCGAGGTGGAGGCCGCGCTCGCCGCCCACCCGGACGTCGCGCAGAGCGCCGCCGCCCTCCACGACGCCCGCCTGATCGGCTACGCCGTGCCCGCCGACGGGCGTACGCCGGACCCGGTGGCGGTACGCGCCCACGCCTCCCGCACCCTCCCCGACCACATGGTCCCGGCGGCCGTCGTACTCCTCGACGCGCTGCCCCTCACCCCGAACGGCAAACTGGACCGCGCGGCCCTGCCCGCGCCCGACTTCGCCGCCACGGCCGTCGGCCGGGCCCCGGTCACACCGGTCGAGGAGATCCTCTGTGCCGCGGTCGCCGAGCTGTTCGGGCTCGACCGGGTCGGCGCCGACGACAGCTTCTTCGCGCTCGGCGGCGACTCCATCACCTCGCTGCAACTCGTCACCCGCGTCCGGCGGGCCGGACTCGTCATCACCCCCCGGCAGATATTCGACGAGAAGACCCCCGAGCGGCTCGCGGTCGTCGCCGAGCCCGTCCCCACCGGCGACCGGCCGGACCGCGCCGACGACGGCGCGGGCGAGGTGCCCTGGACGCCCGCCGCGCGCTTCCTCGGCGAGCGGGTCGCCAGCGGCGCCTTCGCCCAGTGGATGATCCTCACCGCACCGCCCGCCGCCGACCCCGAAGCGCTCGCCGCCGCGCTCCGCGCCCTCCTCGACACCCATGCCATGCTCCGGGCCCGGGTCGACGACACCGGCGGCGGACCGCGGCTGCTCGCCGGCGCCCAGGACCCCGCGGCCACCACCGGCCTCCTGGTCCGCGTGGACGTCACCGGGACCGCGACCGAGGAGGGCCTCGCCGAGGCCGCCGCGACGGCCGCCCGCGCCGCCGTGGACCGGCTCGACCCGGCGGCGGGGGCGATGGTCCGGGCCGTCTGGCTGGACGCCGGCCCCGGACGCGCCGGACGGCTGGTCCTCGCCGTGCACCACCTCGCCGTCGACGGCGTGTCGTGGCGCATCCTCGTACCCGACCTGAAGGAGGCGTACGAGGCCGCGCTCGCCGGACACACCCCGCGCCCCGCCCCCGTCGCCACCTCCTACCGGAGCTGGACCCGGCGGCTGCGCGCGGAGGCGCACACCGACCACCGGATCGCCGAACTGCCCGCCTGGACCGCACTGCTGCGGGAGGCCGGCCCGCTGCCCGGCGTGCCGCCCCTCGACCCGGACCGGGACACGGCGGCGACCGTACGCCAGGACTCCTGGACCCTGCGCAACAACGACACCGCCACCCTCGTCGGCCGGACCGCCGCCCAGTTCCACTGCGGCATCCACGACATCCTGCTCGCCACCCTCGCGGGAGCCGTCGCCCACTGGCGCGACGACCCGTACGCCGCCGTCCTGGTGGACGTCGAGGGCCACGGCCGCACCCCGCTGGACGGCGCCGACCTCTCCCGCACCGTCGGCTGGTTCACCAGCGCCCATCCGGTACGGCTCGACGTACGCGGCGTGGACCTCCTCGGGGCGATGGCCGGCGAGGCGTCGGCGGGCAGACTGCTGAAGACGGCCAAGGAACAGATCCGGACCGTCCCCGGCGGCGACGGACTGGGCTACGGGCTGCTGCGGTACCTGAACACCCGCACCGCGCCCGCCCTGGCCGCGGCCCCCGTACCCCAGGTCGGCTTCAACTACCTGGGCCGGTTCGACGCCCGGGCCGGCGGACCCTTCCGCTCCGGCGCGGCCGTGCCCTGGGAGCCCGCCACCACCCGGGCCCTGCACAGCTCGGACGACCCGCGGATGCCCGTGCCGCACGCCCTGGAGGCGGTCGCCGTCGTCCGCGACACCCGCCACGGCCCCGAACTCACCCTCACCCTCGGCCGCCCGGCCAGGGTGCTGGCCGACGAGGCCGCGCACACCCTCGGCCGCCTCTGGCTGGCCATGCTGCGCGGACTGGCGGCCCACTGCGAACACCCGGCCGTCGGCGGCCACACGCCGTCCGACTTCCCCCTGCTCGACCTGGACCAGGACGAGGTCGAGCAGTTCGAAGCGATCGCGGCCGACCTCGAAGGAGGGCTCTCCCGGTGACGTCCACGACCCCGGTCCACGGCTCGGCGCTCGCCGAGGTCTGGCCGCTCTCCCCGTTGCAGGAAGGTCTGCTCTTCCACGCCGAGTACGGCGGGCGGGGCCCCGACCTCTACACCCTCCAGCGCACCGACCTGCTCAGCGGCCCCGTCGACGCCGGACGGCTGCGGGCCTCCTGGCAGGCGCTGCTGAACCGGCACCCCGCGCTGCGGGCCAGCTTCCACCGCCGCAAGTCCGGCCGGACCGTACAGCTCATCCCGCGCGAGGCCACCCCCCGCTGGCGCGAGGTCGACCTGTCGGACCCGGCACTGACCGACGAGGCGGCGCTCGCCGAGGTGAGACGGCTGGCCGCCGAGGAACGGGCCGAACGGTTCGACCTCACCAGAGCACCCCTGCTGCGGCTGCTGCTCGTGCGGCGCACCCCCGAGCGGCACTGGACGGTGATGACCTCCCACCACATCCTGCTGGACGGCTGGTCGATGCCGGTCATGCTCACCGAACTCGCCGCCGTCTACGCGGCCGGCGGCGACGCCTCCGGACTGGGCCCGGCGCCCTCCTTCCGCGACCACCTGGCCTGGCTGTCCCGCCAGGACCCGCAGGGCGCACGCGACGCCTGGCGCGCCGAACTGGCCGACGCCGACGGCCCCACCCTCGTGGCGCCCGCCGACCCCGACCGCGCGCCCGTGCTGCCCGAGAAGTGGGAGCTGACGCTCCCCCGTGAACTCTCCGACGCCCTCACCGCGCTGGCCCGCGGCCACGGCCTCACCGTCAACACCGTGCTGCAGGGCGCCTGGGCGATGCTCCTGGCCCGGCTGACCGGCCGTACCGACGTCGTCTTCGGCGCGACCGTCGCGGGCCGCCCCGCCGAAGTCCCCGGCGTCGAGTCGATGGTGGGCCTGTTCATCAACAGCGTGCCGGTACGGGTCCGCCTGGACGCCGGCCGGCCGGTGCTGCGGCTGCTCACCGAACTCCAGGACCGCCGGTCCGCGCTCCTGGCCCACCAGCACCTCAGCCTCCCCGAGATCCAGCGGGCGGGCGGACCGGGCGCGGTCTTCGACACCATGCTGATGTTCGAGAACTACCCCCGGCCGCCCGAGGAGGCGTCGGCACCCGGCGCGCTCGCCTTCACCCACGTCGAGGGCCACCAGGCGACCCACTACGCGCTGACCCTGGGTGTGCTGCCGGGCCAGGATCTCAGGCTCCACGTCACCCACCGGCCCGACGTGTTCGACACCGACGTGGCCCGGGACCTGCTGGGCCGGCTGGAGTGGGTGCTCCGGCAGATCGTCGCCGACCCGTCCGTGCCCGTCGGCAGGATCGGCCTGGTGGGGCGATTGGAACAGGGCCTGGTGGTGGAGGGCTGGAACGCCACCGCCGGTGACGTCCCGCCGGCCTCCTCGGCGCTGGACATGTTCCGGGTACAGGTGGCGCGGGCCGCGCACGCGGTGGCCGTCGTCGACGGCGCCCGGCGGGTGACGTACGCGGAACTCGACGCCGCCTCGGACCGGGTCGCCGCCGGGCTGCGCGCCCGCGGAGCCGGCCGGGGCGACCGGGTCGCGGTCCGCCTGGAACGCTCCGCCGACCTGATCGGCGCCCTGCTGGGGGTGTGGAAGGCGGGGGCCGCCTACGTCCCGGTGGACAGCGCCTACCCGGCGGAACGGGTCGCCTTCGTGGTGAAGGACTCCGCGCCCGTCGTGACGATCGACGACCCCACGCCCCCCACCGCCGAGGCCGGCCCCGAGGCCGTGGAGACGACCGGTGACGACCTCGCCTACGTGATGTACACCTCCGGGTCGACGGGCACGCCCAAGGGCGTCGCCGTGCCCCACGCGAGCGTGGCGGCCCTGGTGGGCGAGACCGGCTGGGGCGTCGGCCCCGGCGACGCGGTCCTCTTCCACGCCCCGCACGCGTTCGACATCTCACTGTTCGAGGTGTGGGTGCCGCTGGCGGCGGGCGCGCGGGTCGTGGTGGCCGAGCCGGGACTGCCCATGGACGCGGCGGCCGTACGCCGGCACATCGCCGCCGGGGTGACCCATGTGCACCTCACCGCCGGGCTGTTCCGGGTGCTGGCCGAGGAGGCACCCGACTGCTTCGACGGCGTCCGTGAGGTCCTCACCGGCGGCGACGTCGTCCCCCTCGAATCGGTCGAGCGGGTGCGGGCGGCCTGCCCGGCGGTACGGGTGCGGCATCTGTACGGCCCCACCGAGGTCTCGCTCTGCGCGACCTGGCACCTGTTCGAACCCGGCGCGGACCAGGGTGACGTACTGCCGCTCGGCCGGCCGCTCACCGACCGGCGGGTGTACGTCCTCGATCCCTTCCTCCAGCCGGTGCCGCCCGGCGTGACCGGTGAGCTGTACGTCGCCGGCGCCGGACTCGCCCGGGGCTATCCGGGACGGGCCGCGCTCACCGCCGAACGGTTCGTCGCCTCGCCGTTCGCGGCCGGCGAGCGGATGTACCGCACCGGTGACCTGGTGCGCTGGACCACCGGCGTCGAACTGGTCTTCGTCGGCCGGGCCGACGCCCAGGTGAAGATCCGCGGCTTCCGGGTGGAACCGGGCGAGGTCGAGGCCGCCCTGGCCGCCCAGCCCGGCGTCGCGCAGGCGGTGGTCGTCGCCCGCGAGGACCGGCCCGGCGAGAAACGGCTGGTCGGCTACCTGGTGCCGGGCGCCGAACGGCCGGACACCGAGGCGGTACGCGCCGCCCTGGCCGGCACGCTGCCCGAGTACATGGTCCCGGCCGCCCTCGCCGTGCTCGACGCACTGCCCCTGACCGCCAACGGAAAGGTCGACCTCAAGGCGCTTCCCGCGCCCGAGTTCGCCGGCTCCGCGAGCCGGGCGCCGCGCACGGCCGCCGAGCGACTCCTGTGCGCACTCTTCGCCGAGGTGCTGGGCCTGGAACGGGTCGGGGTGGAGGACAGCTTCTTCGAGCTGGGCGGCGACTCCATCATGTCCATGCAACTGGCCGCGCGCGGAACCCGCCGGGGCGTCGTGTTCGGCGCGCAGGACGTCTTCGCGCACGAGACGCCCGCCGCTCTCGCCGCCGTGGCCCGGCTGGAGACGGACGGCGAAGGGGTGCGGGACAGCGACCCGGGGCCGGTGCCGCCGACCCCCGTCCTCGCCGCCGCCGGCGCCGCCGCCGTCCGCCCCGGGTTCGCCCAGTGGATGGTGGTCGGTGCCCCGCCCGCGCTGGATGCGGGAACGCTCGCCGCCGGGCTCGGCGCGCTCCTGGACACGCACGACATGCTGCGGGCCCGGGCGGCGGACGGACCGGGACTCGTGGTGGGTGAGCGCGGCGGCCTCGACCCGGCCACGCTCGTCTCCGTGTTGCGGGTGAGCGAACCCGGCGAGCTGGACGCGGCCGCCCGACGTGCGGCTCGGGAGGCGGCGGACCGGCTGGATCCGGTGGCCGGGGTGATGGTGCGGCTGGTGTGGGTGGACGGGGGCCCCGAGCGGGTCGGCCGGCTGGTCCTGGTCGTGCACCACCTGGTGGTGGACGGGGTGTCGTGGCGGATTCTGCTGCCCGATCTGCGGGCGGCGTGCGAGGCGGCCGCGGCGGGCCGGGTCGCGGAACTGGACCCGGTGGGCACCTCGTTCCGGCGCTGGGCCACGCTGCTGGGGTCCGAGGCACAGGAGGAGAAGCGGGTCGCGGAACTGGACGGCTGGCGGGAGCTGCTCGACGGCCGTACGGGTGCCGGTCCCGGTGGCCGCGCCGGTGAGGGTGACGGCGTCGCCTTGATCGGCGGCCGGCCGCTGGACCCGGCCCGGGACACCGCCGCCACGCTCGAACGCCAGGTCTGGACCGTGCCCGCCCCGCAGGCACGGGTGATCGCCCAGCGCACCCCCGGCGTCTTCCACTGCGGTGTCCACGAGGCGCTGCTCGCCACGTTCGCCGCGGCCGTGGTGGAATGGCGTCCCGGCACCGACCGGACCCTCCTGGTGGATGTCGAGGGCCACGGCCGCGCCCCACTGACCGGCACGGACCTCTCCCGTACGGTCGGCTGGTTCACCAGCGTCCACCCGGTGCGGATCGACCTGGCGGACGTCGACCTGACGGACGCGCCGGCCGGGGGAGCGGCGGCCGGGGCGCTGCTGAAGACGGTGAAGGAGCAGTCCCGCGCGATACCCGGCGACGGACTCGGCCACGGACTGCTGCGCCACCTCAACCCCGGCACGGCACCGGTACTCGCCCAACTGCCCGCCCCACAAGTCAGCTTCAACTACCTCGGCCGTTTCCCCGCCGCCACGGCGGAACCCGGCCCCTGGCAACCCGCCGGCCCGACCGCCCTCGGCGGCTCCCACGACCCGGACATGCCCGTCACCCACACCCTCGGTGCGGGAGCGGTGATCCGGGACGGTGCCGAAGGCCCCGAACTCACCCTGCTGCTGACCCACCCCCGCGGCGCACTCGACGCCGCCGACGCCGAACGGCTCGGCCGGAGCTGGCTGCGCCTGCTGGACGGCCTGGCCGCCCACACCACCGCCCCCTCGGCCGGCGGCCACACCGCCTCCGACTTCTCCCTGCTCGACCTCGACCAGGACGAGGTCGACGAACTCGACGCCGAGTTCACCGACGACCACCCGTAGCCGCGCCACCCGTAGCCGCGCCACCCGTAGCCGCGCCACCCGTAGCGGGACCATCCGTGGTGTGCCCGCCCCGGACAGCACCCCGCACACCGTCCCGACACCGCCCCGACACGACGCCGGCCCAACGGGCGGCCAGCCGCCCGGCACCCGCCTGTCTGTGAGGAGTTACGTGATGACCCGATCCCAGGTCGAGGACGTCTGGCCGCTGTCGCCGCTGCAGGAGGGCCTGCTCTTCCACGCGGCCTTCGACAGCGAGGGACCGGACGTCTACCAAGGGCAGCGGCTCCTGGACCTGGACGGACCTGTCGACGCGGACCGGCTGCGGGCGTCGTGGGAGGCCCTGGTCGCCCGGCATCCGGTGCTCCGGGCCGGCTTCCGGCGCCGTAAGTCGGGCGAGGCCGTGCAGGTCATCGCGGGTCAGGCGGCCCTGCCCTGGCGACTGGAGGACCTCTCCGCACTGGACGCGGAGACGGCGGCCGCCCGGCTCGCGGAACTGGCCGCCGAGGACCGGACGCGACGGATCGACCTGGTCACCCCGCCCCTGCTCCGCCTGCTGCTGGTGCGGCTGGCGCAGGACCGGCACCGGCTGATCGTCACCAGCCACCACCTCGTCATGGACGGCTGGTCGATGCCCGTTCTGCTGCACGAGCTGACCGAGGTCTACGCGGCCGGCGGCGACGCCGGGCACCTGCCCGAGCCCGGTTCCTACCGTGACTACCTCGCCTGGCTGAGCCGCCAGGACAAGGACGCGGCGCGCGGGGCGTGGCGGGCCGAGCTGAGCGGCGCCGAGGAACCGACGCTGGTGGCCGCCGCCGACCCGGGCCGTACGCCGGTCCTGCCCGAGAGCCTGATCACCGACCTCCCCGAGAAGCTGACCGGCGAGCTGACCGGCCTGGCCCGGCGGCACGGGCTCACCCTCAACACGGTGATCCAGGGCGCCTGGGCGATGGTCCTGGCCCGGCTGACCGGCCGTACCGACGTGGTGTTCGGCGCCACCGTCGCCGGGCGCCCCGCCGGACTCCCCGGTGTCGAGTCGATGATCGGCATGTTCCTCAACACCCTGCCGGTGCGCGTCACGCTCGACGGTGCGCGTCCCGCGGCGGAACTGCTGAAGGAGCTGCAGACCCGGCAGTCCGCCCTGATCGCCCACCAGCACCTCGGGCTCGCCGAGATCCAGCGGCTCGGCGGGGCCGGCGCGGGCTTCGACACCCTCGTCGTCTTCGAGAACTACCCCCGTCCGCCCGAGGAGCCCACCGCCCCCGACGCCTTCACCCTGCGCTTCGCCGCGGGCCAGGAGACGGCCCACTACCCGCTGACCCTGGTCGCCGTCCCCAAGGAACGGATGCTGTTCAAGCTCGACCACCGCCCCGACCTCTTCGACCGCGCCGGTGCCGAGGCGATCTTCGGCCGGTTCGTGCGGGTACTGGAGCAACTGGCGGCCGATCCGCGGCAGCCGGTGGGCCGCATCGACGCGACCCCGCGGGCCGAGCGGGCCGTGGTGCTCGGGCACGGAGAGGGGACCCCGGCCGGGACACCGGGCCGGTCCGCCCTGGAACTTTTCGCCCGGCAGGCGACCCAGGCCCCGGACACCGTCGCGGTGTCGGACGGCAAGCGGACGCTGACGTACGCCCGGCTGGACGCCGCGTCCGACCGATTGGCCCGGCACCTGGCCGACCGGGGGGTGCGCGCGGGCGACCGGGTCGCCGTGGTGCTGGAGCGGTCGGCGGAACTGCTGGTCACGCTGCTCGCGGTGGGGAAGGCCGGGGCGGCGTACGTCCCCGTGGACACCGGGTATCCGGCGGAGCGGATCGCGTTCCTGCTCAAGGAGTGCGACCCGGCCGCGGTGGTGTGCTCCGCGCGGACGAGCGCCGTCGTCCCCGCCGGCGGACCGGTGCGGCTGGTACACCTCGACGACCTGTCCCTCCTCGACGACCCGTCCCTCCTCGACGACCCGTCCCTCCCCGACGACCTGCCCCCTCACGACGACCCGTCCCTTCTCGACGCCGGGGGCGAGCCGCTGTCCGCCGCCGCGGTGACCGCGGACGATCTCGCGTATGTGATGTACACGTCCGGGTCGACGGGGACGCCGAAGGGTGTGGCCGTACCGCACGGGAGTGTGGCGGCGTTGGCGGGGGATGCCGGGTGGGGTGTGGGCCCGGGGGATGTGGTGTTGTTCCACGCGCCGCACGCGTTCGACATCTCGCTGTTCGAGGTGTGGGTGCCGCTGGCGAGCGGGGCCCGGACAGTGGTCGCCGATCCCGCGGCCGAGCTGGACGCGGTGGCCGTGCGCGAGCACATCGCGGCCGGGGTGACCCATGTGCATGTGACCGCCGGCCTGTTCCGGGTGCTGGCGGAGGAGGCGCCGGAGTGCTTCAGGGGTGCGCGGGAGGTTCTGACCGGGGGTGATGTGGTGCCTCTGCGGGCGGTGGAGCGGGTGCGGGCGGCGTGCCCGGAGGTGCGGGTGCGGCATCTGTACGGTCCGACGGAGTCGGCTCTGTGTGCGACGTGGCATGTGCTGGAGCCGGGTGAGGACGGTGCGGCCGTGCTGCCGGTGGGGCGTCCGTTGTCGGGTCGTCGGGTGTTCGTGCTGGACGCTTTCCTTCATCCGGTGCCGCCGGGTGCGGTGGGTGAGTTGTATGTGGC
>NZ_BAABIG010000090.1:0-54580 GCF_039542605.1 Streptomyces ziwulingensis | reverse complement strand
GACCCCGACGTATACATCACATACGCCAACCCACCAGCCGAAATCCCCACCGGAAGCACCGCATCGGACTCCTCGTGCAGCTCCTCGACCGAGACGGTCGGCACGGTCCCCGGCAGCGTGTCCCCCTGACCGCCGGTGATCACGAGTTTCGGCGCGGCGTCGCGGAGCATGAACGCCACCCGCTCCTCGGGATACTCCAGATCCAGCGGCAGATACGCGCCTCCCGCCTTGAGCACCGCCAGCAGCACCACCACCAGCTCCACCGACCGCGGCAACGCGACCCCCACCAGCGACTCCCCGCCCACCCCACGGCGCACCAGGTTGCGGGCGAGCGTGTCCGACAGCTCGTCGAGTCGCTGGTAGGTGAGCGAGCGCCTGCCGGATCTGACGGCGACGGCGTCGGGCGTGGCCGCCGACCGGCGGCGGAAGGCCGCCGGGACCGACGGGTCGGGCAGGGCGGCGGCCGTCGCGTTGCAGGCGGTGAGGAGGCGGTCCCGCTCGCCGGGGAGGTACACGTCCACGGACCGCACGGGGCGGCCCGGGTCCCGCACGACCTGACGCAGCACACCGCGCAGGCGGGCGCCGAGTTGCTCGACGGTGGTGCGGTCGAACAGGTCCGTGGCGTACTCGATCACGCCGTTGATCCCCTGTTCCGTCGCGTCCGGGGCGAAGTTGAAGAACAGGTCGAACTTGGCGCCCTTGGCGGGCACCGGCTCCGCCGTGACATGTATGCCCGGGAGTGCGAAGTCGAGCCGGTGATAGTTCTGCCAGGCGAACATCACCTGGAAGAACGGGTGATAGGCCAGGGAGCGGTCCGGGTTCAGCAGCTCGACCAGCCGCTCGAAGGGAGCGTCCTGATGTTCGTAGGCACCCAGCGCCTTCTCACGGACCTGGTGGAGCAGGTCGTCGAAGGACGGGTCCCGGGAGAGCTGAAGGCGCAGCACCCAGCTATTGACGAAGAAGCCCACCATGTCGGCCAGCGCCTCGTCCGTACGTCCGGCGATGGGCGACCCGATCGCCAGATCGTCACCGCCGCCCATGCGGTGCAGCAGAACCGCCAACGCCCCCTGCAGCACCATGGACACCGTCACACCGCGGCGACGGGCCAGCTCCTCCACCCCGGAGAACAACTCCGGCCCGATCGTGAAGTCCACGACGTCACCGCGGTAGGCGGCGACGGCCGGGCGGGGCCGGTCCAGCGGCAGCCGCAACGGCTGCGGCAGGCCGTCGAGTTCCTGGCGCCAGTAGTCCACCTGCCGGGCCAGCACGCTTTCCTCGTCGGACTCGTCCCCGAGCAGCTCGCGCTGCCACAGGGTGTAGTCCACATAGCCCACCGGGAGCGGCGGCCAGTCCGGGGCGTCCCCGGCCAGCCGTGCCGCATAGGCGGTGGCGAGGTCCCGGGTGAAGGGTGCGATGGACCCGCCGTCCGCGGCGATGTGGTGGATCGCCAAGGCCAGCAGGTGCTCGTCGGGCGCGCGTCGTACCAGGGCCGCCCGGACGGGGAGATCGGTGGCCAGGTCGAACGGGTACTCCGTGGTGTCGGTGACGACGTCGGCCTGGCCCGGCCGGCCCCCGGCGGTCGACGGAACGTCCACGACGACCTCCGCGGCGGGCAGCACCTGCTGGAACGGTGTGCCCGACGGGTCCTCGACGATCAGTGTCCGCAGGCTGTCGTGCCGCCGGACCACGTCCCCCACCGCCGCCGCGAGCGCCGTGCGGTCGAGGCGGCCGCGCAGCCTCAGTACGGCCGAGATGTTGTAGTTCGCCGACGGACCGGAGAACCGGTAGAGGAACCACAGACGGCTCTGGGCATAGGACAACGGGATCATGTCTCACTCCTCGGTCATCTTGCGCAGACGCGGTCGGTGGGAGGTGGTCAGCTCCCGCCGCCGGGCGGAGAGCCCGGCGACCGTCGGGGACTCGAACAGCATCCGAATGGGGATCTCGAGGCCGGCTTCGGCCCGGATGCGGCCGATGAGACGCGTGGCGAGCAGGGAGTGCCCGCCGGCTTCGAAGAAGTTGTCGTCGATCCCCACGCGCTCCATGTCCAGGACGGCGGCGAAGCACCGCGCGAGGAGGCGTTCCTGGTCGGTGCGCGGTGCGCGGTAGTCCGCGACCGGAATGAAGGCGGGCTCGGGCAGTGCCCCGCGGTCGAGCTTGCCGTTGGGTGTCAGCGGGACGCTGTCGATCACCATCACCGCGGCGGGGACCATGAAGTCCGGCAGCCGGTCGGCAGCGAACCGCCGCACCTGTGCACCGTCCACCGGTTCCGCCGCCGTCCTGTCCGCGACGACGTAGCCGACCAGATGTCCACCGCTGCCCTGGTCGAGGTCACGCGCGACGACGGCTGCCCGCGACACACCCGGGCACCTGCGGAGCACCGCCTCGACCTCGCCGGGTTCGACGCGGAAGCCCCGTATCTTGACCTGCTCATCCGTGCGTCCGACGTACTCCAGCAGGCCGTGCGGCGTCCAGCGCGCCGTGTCACCGGTGCGGTACAGCCGTCCGCCCGGCTCCCCGCCGGTGAACGGGTCCGGCACGAACCGGGAGGCGGTGAGCCCCGGCCGGCCCAGGTAGCCGCGGGCCAGCCCCGCCCCCGCGATGTACAGCTCGCCGACGCTCCCGGCCGGCACCGGGCGCAGCCACCGGTCCAGTACGACCATGCGCACGTTCCTCAGGGGGCGGCCGATCGGCACCGTGGTGCCTGCCCCGGGAGGCCCGGAGGCGTCCGCTGCCGGTACGGCGTAGGTGGAGGCGTAGAACGTCTCCGTCGGGCCGTAGCCGTTGATGATCCGGACGCCGGGCAGTGCGGTGCGCGCCTGGTCCACGGTTGCCATGGCCAGTGGTTCGCCGGCGAAGACGACGGTGGCGGCGTCGACCGCGCCGAGGTCACCGACCAGCTCCCCGAACGCGGAGGGCACCGTCGAGAGCACCTCGCCCGACCACCGGTCGAACTCGCCGAGCGCGAGAACGTCCCGGACCAGTTCGACGGTGCCACCGGCGCACAGGGTCGCGAAGACCTCGAACACCGAGACGTCGAAGGACACCGATGTGCCGGCCAGCACGCGCCGGGCGGCGCGCAGCCCCGTGGCGGCCGCCATGGCGCCGGCGCCGTGCACCATGCCGCGGTGGCTCATGGCGACACCCTTGGGGGTGCCGGTGGATCCCGAGGTGTAGAGCAGGTAGGCGAGGTTGTCCGGGCGCAGGGGGGCGTGGCGGTCGCCGTCGTCCGGGTCGTGCGTCCGCTCCAGGGCGCAGGTGCCGGCGAGGAGGCGGGGCACCTCGGTGTCCGGAAGTCCGGCCGCGGTCTTCCGGTCGGTCAGCAGGGCCACCGGCCGGGCGTCGGTGAGCATGTACCGGATCCGGTCAGCCGGATAGTCCGGATCGACCGGCAGATACGCTCCCCCGGCCTTGAGGACGGCCAGCAGGGCCACCACCAGCTCCGGCGTGCGGGGGAGGGCCACCGCCACCCGTGTCTCGGGCCCGACCCCGCGGGCGATGAGGCCGTGGGCGAGGCGGTTGGCCTGTTCGTTCACTTCCCGGTAGGTGAGGGCTGTCGCGCCGCACACCACGGCGAGCGCGTCGGGTGTCCCGGCGGCCTGCTGCTCGAACACCGCCGTGAGGGTCGTCTCCGGCAGGGGGACCTGTGTGCCGTTGAACGTGTGGAGCACCCGCGCGCGTTCGTCCGGGCCGAGTGTGTCGACCGCGGCGACCGGCACGTCGGGGTCCGCCGCGAACCGCTGGAGTACACGTCCCAGCCGTGCGGCGATGTCCAGGGCGGTCCCGGCGGTGACCGACGTGGTCGCGTACTGGAGTCCCACGCGCAGGTGGGGGGCGGTGTCGGCGGCCACGATCAGCGGGTAGTGGGTCCCCGTCAGCGGACGGATGCCGCTGATCTCGACGCCGGCGGCCGTGTGCGCGTCGGTGAGGCCGGCCCGGTCCACCGGGAAGGACTCGAAGATGACGAGGGTGTCGAAGAGGGAGCCCAGTCCGGCTTCCCGCTGGATCTGTGCCAGCCCGTGGTGGTGGTGGTCGAGCACAGCGGCCTGGTGTTCCTGGACGCGGGCCGGCAGCGCGGCCAACGACTCACCCGGACGCAGCCGCACCCGGACGGGAAGGGTGTTGATGAAGAGCCCGACCATGCTCTCCGAGCCGTCGACCCCCGGCGGCCGGCCCGAGACGGTGGCTCCGAACACCACGTCCTCGCGGCCGGTCAACTGCCCCAGGACCACCGCCCAGGCCGCCTGGACGAGGGTGTTGGCCGTGACGCCCGCCTCGGCGGCACGCCGGGTGAGTTCCTGTGCCACCCCTGCGGGCAGGACGACTTCGGTCTGGCCCAGCGGGCCGTGTTCCGCCGTCCGGCCGGCGCCGGGCACGAGCAGGCACGGCTCCTCCAGCCCGGTGAGTTCCCGCGCCCAAACCCGGGCCGACGCCTGCGGGTCCTGCCGGGCGAGCCAGGCCAGGAAGTCACGGAAGCGGCGGGCTCGGGGCAGCAGTGTGAGGTCGGCGCCGTTGCCGTACAACCGGAGCAGATCCTGGATCAGCAGGGGCAGTGACCATCCGTCGAACAGGACGTGATGGGCCGTCAGGACCAGTTCGTGGCGCTCCTCGCCCATGCGGACCAGGGTCATCCGCAGCAGCGGCGGGACAGCGGGATCGAAGTGTGCGGCCTGGTCCCGGGCGAGCAGTCGCTCGAACTCGCCGTCCCTGGTCCGCGCCGGGGCACCGCTCAGATCGAGGTGGTGCCAGGGCAGGTCGACGTGGCCCGGCACGACCTGGACCGTCTCGCCGTCCGCGGTGTCGGCGAAGGCGACGCGAAGGTTCGCGTGGCGGTCGAGCAGGGCCTGCCCGGCGGCCCGCATCCGCGTGGGGTCGACCATGCCGTCGAGGTGGAGGACGAGTTGCATGTGGTAGGCGTCGAAGGAGTCCCCGGCCAGCCCGCTGTGGTAGAGCAGGCCGGCTTGCATGGAGGTCAGCGGCCATGCATCGGTCAGCCCGGAGTACCGCTCCTCCCACCTCTCGATGTCCGGCTGTTCCACCCGTACCAGAGGCAGGTCGGACGGGGTCAGTCCGCCCGAGTCCGGCTGCTCGGCGTGGTGCGCCAGACCTTCCAGCAGGGCGGTCCACCGGCCGGCCAGCTCGGACACCTTCACGTCGTCCAGAACGCCCGAAGGGAAGGCGAAGACGGTGGACAGGCGCGGGCCCCGCTCGGTGTCGGTGACGGCGGCATGGATCTCCAGGGCCGAGGTGACGGGCAGGTCCGGATCGGGGGACGGGGCACCGATGCCCGGGACGCTCGTCCAGCCGAGCCCCCGCAGTGGTCCGGGCATGTCGCCCGCCGAGTACCGTCCCAGGTAGTTGAATCCGATCTGCCCTTGCGGGCGGGCCGCGAGTTCGGCCCCGGTCCGCTCGTTGAGGTGGCGCAGCAGTCCGTAGCCGAGCCCCTTGTCGGGGATCCGCAGCAGTTGTTCCTTCACCGACTTCACGAGACGGGCGGCGGCGGGGCCCCCGTCGAGCACGTCCCGCGCGTCGGTGTCGCCCACGTCCAGCCGGACCGGATACACACTGGTGAACCAGCCGACGGTCCGGGACAGGTCGGCGCCGGGGACGACCTGCTCCTCACGACCGTGTCCTTCGAGCCGGAGCAGAACCGTCGTGTCGTCGGTGCCCCGCCAGTCCCGCACGGCCAGGGCGAGCGCCGCCAGCAGCCCGTCGTGCACCCCGCCCCGGAACGCGGCGGGGAGCTTGGTCAGCAGGCTCTGTGTCGTCGGGGCGGACAGCTCGGTGCGAACGGTGCGTACCGTGCCGGCGACGTCCTTCGCCGGATCGATCCTCCTGGAGCCGATGAGCGGATCGGTGCCGGCCAGCCGGTCCCGCCAGAACTCCATCTCGGCCACGCGCTCCGGGCGGCGCGCCTCGTCCGCCAACGCCTGCGCCCAGCGGCGGGCCGACGTCGGGACACCGGGCAGTTCCGGCCGCCTGCCCTGCCGCACCTGCTGCCAGGCAGCGGCGAGGTCGGGCAGGAGAATCCTCCACGACACGCCGTCGACCACCAGATGGTGCAGGACGAGCAGCAGCCGGCCAGACCCTGTCCCCGCCTCGCGGAGCCACACGAACTGGGCCATCACCCCGTCGGACGGGTCGAGCCGGTCCGCAGCCGCGTCCAGCTCCTCACGCACCCGGTCTTCCCAGGGGGTCTGCGGGTCCCAACGGGCCTCATGGATCCATCGCCCCGCGTCCACCGTGCCCGCGGGCGCGACAGTCACCCCTTGCCCGACCGGTGTCATCAGCCGGGCGCGGAGCATGTCGTGCCGGTCGACCACGGCGGACACCGTCGCCCGCAGCTCGTCCGAGGTGAGGTCGGCCGGGAGGTCCAGCACCATCGACATGGAGAACCGCCGGTGGCCGCCGCCGAGGGCGAACAGGTGCCGGGCGGCGGGCAGATGGGGCATCGGTCCCACGCCGCCACCCTCCGGTTCGGGCAGTACGCGACGTGCTCCGTCCGGGCCACCACGCGCCGCGGCCTCGGCCAGCGCGGCGACCGTCCGGCACTCGAAGACCTGCCGCGGGGTGACCTCGATTCCGTGCGCCCTCGCGCGGGCGACCACCTGGATGGAGCGGATGCTGTCCCCGCCGGCCGCGAAGAAGTCGTCGTCCGCACCGACCCGGGCCAGGCCCAGGACTTCGGCGTACACACCCGCCAGGGCCCGCTCCTCGTCCGACGCGGGCGCCCGGTAGGCGGGACCGGTGAACCGGGGCTCGGGCAGGGCCCCCCGGTCCAGCTTCCCGTTCGGCGTCAGCGGCAGCCGGTCCATGAAGACGAACGCACCGGGCACCATGTAGTCGGGAAGCCGGCCCTCGGCGAATCGGCGCAGCTCGGGCGTCGAGATGCCCGCGGTGAGATCGACGTCGCCGGTCGCGGCGGCACCGGACGGCACCACGTAGGCGACGAGCCGGGTACCGCCGTGGCCGTTGCCGAGCGCGACGACCGCGGCCCGCTCGACTCCGGGACAGGCGGTCAGCGCGGCCTCCACCTCGCCCGGCTCGATACGGAACCCGCGCACCTTCACCTGCGCGTCGGCGCGGCCGGTGTATTCGAGTTGCCCGTCGGCGTTCCACCGCACGAGGTCGCCGGTCCGGTACATCCGCGCGCCCGCCGGGCCGAAGGGGTCGGCCACGAACCGGCCGGCGGTCAGCGCGGCACGGCCCCGGTAGCCCCGGCCGACGAGCCCGGCGACGTACAGCTCGCCGACGGCTCCGGTGGGCAGCGGGGCCAGCCCTGGGCCGAGTACGTAGGTCCGCATGTTCGCCAGCGGCCGGCCCACCGGCGCCGTGCCCGTCATCGCCTGGTCCCGCACCTCGAACGTGGTGGCGTAGAAGGACTCGGTCTGTCCGTACGCGTTGACGAGACGGGCGCCGGGCAGTGCCTTCTGTATCCGCCTGACCAGGTCGGGACGGAGTGCCTCCCCGGCGACCACCACGGTGTCCACGGCCGAGCCGGGCGCGATCTGTTCGAGCAGTTCGGCAAGGACGGAGGGGACCGTGCTGAGCACACCGCCGCTCCAGCCCTGCCGCTCGCTGAGCGCGAGGGCGTCCCGGACCAGTTCGACCGTGCCGCCCGCGCACAGCGTCGTGAACAGTTCGAAGAGTGACACGTCGAAGCTGACCGACGTGCCGGCGAGGGTGCGCGTCGCGGAGGTGACACCGATTGTCGAGGTCAGCGCCAGCACGCCGTTGACGAGGCCCTCATGGGTGATGCCGACGCCCTTGGGCCGCCCGGTCGACCCGGAGGTGTACATCAGGTAGGCGAGGTTTTCCGGGTGGACCTGGCGAAGGTGCGCGCCGGCCGGGCCGCCGAGGTCGTCCAGGAGGCATCGTGGCGTGCCGTCCGGCGGCAGGACCGGCTCGGTGGCGGCGTCGGTCAGCACACAGAGGGGACGGGAGTCGGCCAGCACCTCCGCCAGCCGCTGACCGGGGTACGCCGGGTCGAGGGGCAGGTAGGTGCCGCCCGCCCTCAGCACGCCCAGCACGGCGGCCACCAGGCGGGACGACCTCGGCAGTGCCACGGCGACCACGGTCTCGGGGCCGGCTCCCCGCGCGGCCAGGGTCCGGGCGATCCGCTCCGACCGCGCGCGCAGCTCCCGGTACGTCAGGCGCTCGTCCTCGCACAGCAGGGCGAGCGCATCCGGTGTGTCGTCGGCGCGCTGATCGAACAGGCCGACGACCGTGGCGTCGGGGAGCGCCGCGGTCGTGGCGTTCAGCTCCGTCACGAGCCGGTGGCGCTCGGCGCCACCGAGCAGATCCACGGAACCGATCCGCAGGGCGGGGGCGGCGACGACCTGGCGCAGCACCCGGACGAACTGCTCCGCGATCCGGTCGGCGGTCTTGTCGTCGAACAGGTCCACGGCGTATTCGAGCACTCCGTCGACGCCGCCCCCCGCACCCGGCCCGAGGTTGAACAGCAGGTCGAACTTGGCGGTGAGCGCCGGGACGGGTTCCGCCTCGACGCGCAGGCCGGGGAGGTCCAGCTCCAGCGGCGCCGTGTTCTGCCAGGCGAACATGACCTGGAACAGCGGGTGGGCGGCCGTGGATCGGTCCGGGTTGAGCAGCTCGACGAGTCGCTCGAACGGCAGGTCCTGGTTGTCGTAGGCCGCCATGGCCTTGTCACGCACCTGGTCGAGGAGCCGGCCGAAGGGGGGATTGCCCGTCGGCCGGACCCGCAGCACCCACGTGTTGACGAAGAACCCCACCAGGTCCGCCAGGGCCTCGTCGGTGCGGCCGGCGATGGGTGACCCGAGCGTGATGTCGTCGCCGCCACCGAGCTGGTGCAACAGTGTGACCAGCGCGGACTGCAACACCATGGGGGCCGTCGCACCGGCGTCGCGCGCCACCTGTTCCACCCGGGCCATCAGGTCGCGGTCCAGGGTGAACCCGGTCCGGCCGCCGCGGTGGCCGGCCACCGGCGGCCTGGGCCGGTCGGCGGGCAGGGACAGCGGTCCCGGTACGCCGGCCAGCTCCCGCTGCCAGTAGGCGAACTGTTCCGTCAGTACGCTGCCCGGATCGTCCTCGTCGCCGAGCAGACCGGCGTGCCAGAGCGCGTAGTCGGCGTACTGCACCGGTAGCTCCCGCCAGGCCGGAGGCAGCCCTCGCCGGCGCGCCGCGTAGGCGCGTGACAGGTCGCGTGTCAGAGGTGCGGCGGAGCCTCCGTCGGCGGCGATGTGGTGGAGGACGAGCACCAGGACGTGGACGTCCGGACCGCATCGGAACAGGCGCGCGAGAAGGGGGGCCTCGCGGTACAGGTCGAACTCGTGCGCCGCGAGGGCCGCCACCGCGGCGGGGACCGCCTCCTCGGCCAGTGGCCGGGCGGGCAGGTCGACCCGCACGTCCTCGGCCGGCAGTATCCGCTGACCGGCCGCCCCGTTCTCGTCCTCCACGATCAGGGTCCGCAGGCTCTCGTGCCGCGTCAGGACGTCGTGCACCGCCGCGCGGAGGGCCACGACGTCGAGGTCGCCGCGGAGCCGTACGGCCAGCGGAAGGTTGTACGTGGCCGAGGGGCCGTCGAACCGGTCGATGAACCACATACGGCGCTGGGCGAACGACAGCGGTACGCGGTGCGGCCGTGCGCCTCGGCGCAGGACGGGCCGCCTCCGGGGGGAGCCGGTGAGCCGGTGGGCGAGGTGTGCGACGGTCGGCGCCTCCAGCACCGCGCGGATCGTCACCTCGGTGTCCAGCTCCGACCGGATGCGGCTGACCAGCCGGGTGGCGAGCAGTGAATGCCCGCCCAGGGCGTAGAAGTCGTCGTCGATGCCGACCTGGGGGACGTCGAGCACTTCGGCGAACAGGGCGGCCAGGAGGTGTTCACGGCGATCCCGCGGCGCCCGGTACGGGCTCTGCGTGCCCTCGGGTGCGGGCAGCGCCGTGCGGTCCAGCTTCCCGCTGGGCGTGAGGGGGAAGCTGTCCAGGGCGACGACGAACGACGGCACGGCGTAGGACGGCAGCCGCTCCTCGGCGAAGGCCCGCAGATCTTCCGGGGAGGCCGGCTCCTCCAGTACCACGTAGGCCACCAGGCGGGTGGCGGCGCCGGTCCCGTGGGCGACCACGACGACCTGGCCGACCGCGGGATGCTCCGCCAGCGCGGCCTCGGCCTCCGCGGGCTCGACGCGGTGTCCGCGTACCTTGACCTGCGCGTCGGCCCGTCCGACGCACTCCAGCAGGCCGTCGTCGTTCCAGCGTCCCAGGTCGCCGGTGCGGTACATGCGCGATCCGGGAGGGCCGAAGGGGTCGGCGACGAACCGCTCGGCGGTCAGGCCCGCGCGGCGGTGGTAGCCGCGTCCCACGCTCGCCCCCGCGACGTACAGTTCGCCCGTCACGCCCTGGGGCAGCAAAGTGAGCGACGGCCCGAGGACGTACACGCACACGTTGTCCAGGGGCCGGCCGATCGGTACGCTGCCGGCCGTGCGCAGCGGCTCCCCCGGGGCGAGAGCGAAGGCGGTGGCGTAGAACGTCTCGCTCTGCCCGTAGGCGTTGAGCACCCGCGCACCGGGAAGGCGGTCGCGTAGCCGGTCGACCAGCGCGGCGGGCAGGACCTCACCCGCGAAGACCACCGCGTCCGCGGCGGCCCGGCTCCCGATCCGCTCCACCAGCTCCGCGAACACCGAGGGCACGGTGCTGATCACGCCTGCGTTCCCGCGGTCGCGCTCCGCCAGCGACAGTACGTTCGGGACCACGTCGACGCGGCCGCCGGTGGTCAGTGTCGTCAGCATCTCGAAGACCGACACGTCGAAGCTGATGGAGGCGCCGGCCAGCATGTGCCAGCCCGTGTCCAGACCAAGACCGCGTACGAGCCCGGTCAGCCCGTTGGCCACGTTCCGGTGGGTGATCCCCACGCCCTTGGGGGTGCCGAGGGAACCGGAGGTGTACATCAGGTAGGCGAGGCCGTCCGGGCGGGCGCGGGGCGGGGGGTTCGTGTCCGGCCGCGCCGGCGTCCGCTCCAGCGTGAGCCGTGTGATACCATCCGGCGCGGAATCCGACCGCGGGTCCGGGTCCGGGTCCGGGTCCGGGTCCGCGAGCATCAGCAGCGGGCGCGCGTCCGCGAGCATGAAGTCCCGCCTGGACTCGGGGAACGCCGGGTCCAGGGGCAGGTAGGCGCCCCCGGTCTTCAGCACCCCGAGTACGGCCACCACGAGGTCGGTCGAGCGGGACATCGCCACACCTGTGAGGGTCTCCGGCCCGGCCCCGTGCTCCGTCAGCCGGTGTGCGAGGCGGTTCGCCCGGGCGTTCAGCTCGCGATAGGTCAGCGTGTCCGTGCCGTCGGTCACGGCGGTGGCGTCGGGCGTCGACGCGGCCTGCCGCTCGAACAGCTCGGGCAGGGTGAGTGACGGCGACGGCGCGGTGGGGCCGTTGTACTGACGCAGGAGGCGGTCGCGCTCGCCCGGGGCCAGTACGTCCACAGCGGCGACGCGCAGTTCCGGTTCGTCGCGGAGTTGACGCAGCAGCCGGGCCAGGCGTCCTGCCGTCCGGTGGGCGTCGGCGGAGGTGAACAGGCCCTCCTGGTACTGCAGGCTCAGCCGGAGGTGCGGGTCGGCGGTCGCCATGACGGTCAGCGGATAGTGCGTCACCGTGAACGGCCGGATGCCGGTGACCTCGATGCCGGCGGCGGCGTGGGCCTCGCCCATCCCGGCCCGGTCCACCGGGTAGGACTCGAAGGCGACCAGCGTGTCGAAGAGGGTGTCGAGCCCGGCCAGCCGCTGGATGTCGCTCAGGCTGAAGTGGTGGTGATCGAGCAGCGCGGCCTGCCTGTCCTGCACCCGCGCCACAAGGTCCGCGACCGTGTCGGCCGGCGTGCAGCTCACCCGGACGGGGACGGTGTTGATGAACATCCCCACCATCGAGTCGGCGCCGGGGACGGCCGGCGGCCTGCCGGACACGGTGGCACCGAAGACGACGTCCTGGCGGCCGGTGAGCTGCCCGAGCAGAAGGGCCCAGGCGCACTGCAGGACGGTGTTGACCGTGACTCCCAGTGCGGCGGCGCGGCGGGACAGCGCCGCGGACTCCGCCGGGGTCAGCGGCACGTCCACGTGACCGACGCGCGGAGAACCGGACGAGTGGTTCCGTCCGTTCCCGTCGCGCGGGGCAAGCAGCGTCGGACCCTCCAGTGCGTCCATCTCCTCCGCCCAGGCCCGCTCGGCCGCGGCGGCGTCCTGAGTACCGAGCCACTGGAGGAACGCGCGGTACTCCCGCGGCCTCGGCAGCACCGACGCGTCGTCCGCCGCGTACAGGTGCAGCAGTTCCTTCAGCAGGATCGGCAGTGACCAGCCGTCGAAGAGCAAGTGGTGCGAGGTGAGCACCAGTTCGGCGCTCCGCGGGCCGGTGCGCAGCAGTGCCAGCCGCAGCAGCGGCGGCACGTCGAGAGCGAACGGCTGCTCCAGATCGGCCTTGAGGAACTGCTCGACCGCCCGGGCGGGCTCGGTCGCGGCGCTCAGGTCGGTCTCGTGCCAGGGCAGGGCCAGGCCGTCGACGACGAGTTGCACCGGCTCGCCGCGGGTCCCGGTGGTGAACCCGGCGCGCAGGCTCCGGTGCCGGTCGAGCAGGGCCTGCCCGGCGGCGCGCATCCGTGCGGCATCGATGTGGCCCTTGAGGTGGAGGACGAGCTGGACCTGGTACACGTCGAAGGAGGAATCGGCCAGGGACGCGTGATACATCAGCCCGGTCTGCAGCGGCGTCAGCGGCCAGACGTCGGCCAGGCCGGGGTGCCGGCCCTGCCAGGTGTCCAGATCACGCTGGCTCACCGGCGTCAGGGGCACGTCGGACGGGGTGAGGCCACCCGTCCCGGGCCGGGACACGTGCCGGGCGAGCCCTTCGAGGCCGGTCCGCCACCTCCGGGCCAGGTCCCGCACCCGGCCGGCGCTCAGCACACCGCTGGGGAAGGTGAGCGTGGCGCTCAGCCGCCTGTCGTCGCCGGACCCCGCGAGGACGGCGGTCACGTCCAGCACGGACATCACCGGCATGTCCTCGTCCACCGGTGCGCCGAGGCCGCCCGCTTCGGGGGCGGGAGCCCAGTCCAGGCCGCGCACCGCCGCGGGCATGTCGTCGGCGGCGTATCCGCCGAGGTAGTTGAAGGTGATCTGCCCGGTGGGGAGTCGGGCCATCTCGTCGCGGGTGCGGGGGTTCAGGTAGCGCAGCAGGCCGTAGCCGAGGCCGTTGTCGGGCACGCTCCGTAGCTGCTCCTTGACCGACTTGACCAGGGCTCCGGCCGCCGGTCCCCCGGCGAGGACCTCGTCCGGGTCCCAGGCGCCGACATCGAGCCGTACCGGGAACATGCCGGTGAACCATCCGACCGTCCGGGAGAGGTCGGCGCCGGCAACGATCTGCTCCTCGCGGCCGTGCCCTTCGAGCCGGAGCAGCACCGACCCCTCGTCCGGGCCGCGCCACTGACGCACGGCCACCGCCAGCGCGGCGAGCAGCCCGTCCCGCGTGGTGCACCGGAAGGCGGCGGGCAGCCGGGTCAGCAGGGCGTGCGTGACCTCGGTGCTCAGGGTGACCCGCACCTGCGCCGTGGTGGCCGTCCGGTCGACCGCCAGGTCGAGCGGGCGCCTGCCCAGGTCCGGGTCGGGCCCGGACAGCACGCTCCGCCACCAGGCCGCCTCCGCCGCCCTGCCCGGCCGGACGGCTTCCTCCGCGAGCGCGTGCGCCCATCGCCGCGCCGACGTGGTGCGGGGCGGCAGCTCGACGGAACGGCCCGCCCGCACCCGGGACCAGGCGGCGGCCAGGTCGGGGAGCAGGATCTGCCACGAGACCCCGTCGACGACCAGGTGGTGCACCATCAGCAGCAGACGTCCGGGGCGCCCGTCGGCCCGGAACCACACGGCCTGCGCCATCGCCCCCTCTTCGGGGTTCAGCTTGGCTGCGGCGCGGCGCAGTTCACGGGACAGCAGGTGGCTCCAGTCGTCCCCCGACCAGCTCCCGGCGTGGTCGAGGCGGCGGATCGGGACGCTGTCCCCCTCGCCTTCCACGACGAGACCGGGAGCGGGGTCCTGCACCAGCCGCGTCGCCGTGACGCGATGGTGGCGCAGCACCGCGTTCAGCGTCGCGGCCAGGCCACTTTCATCGATGCCCTCCGGCAGGGTCAGGAGGAAGTGCTGAGCGAACCCGGCGCGGCTGCCGGGCAGTTCGCCGACGTATCGCGCGATGGGCAGCAGCGGCTGCCAGCCCTCGACGCCGCCTTCCAGTTCGGCCAGCCGCTCGGGCGCACCGTCCTCGGACACCACGCCGGCGACCTCGGCCAGCCTGGCGACGGTGCGGTGTTCGAAGACCTGCCGGGGGGTGATCGCCATCCCGGCGGCGCGGGCCCGCACCGCCACGTGGATGGAGCGGATGCTCTCTCCGCCCAGGGAGAAGAAGTCGTCATCGATGCCGACGCGGTCCAGTCCCAGCACTTCGGCGTAGACCGCGGCCAGGGCCCGTTCCACCGCCGAACCGGCAGCTCGGTAGTCACCTCCGGCGGACTCGGGTGCGGGCAGGGCCGACCGGTCCGGCTTCCCGTCCGCCGTCAGCGGCAGGCTGTCCAGCACGGTGATGACGGCCGGTGTCATCAGAGGGGGCAGCCGACGGGCGACGAACTCCCGGAGGTCTCCCACGGCGATACCGGCGTTGATGTCGACGTCCGCGGCGTGGTCCCCGGCGGGCCGGTCCGACGACGTCACCGGCACGACACAGGCGACCAGTCGTGTCTCGCCGCCCTTGTCCCGTACCGCTGTCACGGCCGCCTGGGCGACCCCGGGGTACGCGGTCAGAGCGGCCTCGACCTCGGCCGGTTCGACGCGTGTGCCGTGGACGGACACCTGCGCGTCGGTCCGGCCGAGGTGCTCCAGTTCTCCCCTGGCGTTCCACCGCGCCAGGACACCGGTGCGATACATCCGCGTGCCGGCGGGGCCGAAGGGATCAGCCACGAACCGTTCCGCCGTACCGCCGGGACAAGCGAAGTACCCGCGGGCGACCCCGGGCCCGGCCACATGGACCTCGCCCGGAACGCCCAGGGGCTGCCTCCTCAGTCCGGGCCCGAGCACGTGGACCCGGGCGGAGTCCTCGGCCCGGCCGTACGGGCCGGCCCGGTCCTCCCCCGCCCGAAGGGGGGCCGGACCGGTGCGCGCGGACCATGTTCCCGCCTCGCCGACGCCGTACACGGTCGGCGTTTCGACGTCGTCCCCGAGTCGGCTCCGGGCCCATTCCCGCAGGCGGTGTGCCCCGGGCGCGTCGCCGGCGAGCAGCACTGTCCGCAACGCCGTGCGCGGCCGGTGCCCGCTTGCCTCGGCGGCGGCCGCGAAGCCGGAACCGGTGGCGGCGTCCAGGGCCAGGACGGTGACGCCCTCACAGACGACGAGGTCCCACAGCGCCTCCGCCGAACGGGCGACCTGCTCCGGCACGACCACGACCCGCCCGCCGCCGAGCAGGGCCTCCCAGTTCTCCCGCTCCGCCAGGTCGGATGCCACCTCGTGGTACCAGGCCGACACCTCGGCACGATCGTCGTCCCGCCCGCGCCCCGCGGCCCGGTTCAGCAGCGCGCCGTGGGTGAGGGCGACCGCCTCGGCATGCCCCCGCGGTCCCGAGACGTGCAGCAGGCAGGCCGGCAGATCGGGCCGCACCCGTCCCGGGCCCGGGTGGGTGTCCGGTTGCCGCGCCGCGGCCCGGCGCTCGGCGTCGCGCACCCGCAGGGCAGGCAGGTCCGCGCGGGCGAGAGCGGGGGCCGTGTGCTGTTCCGCCAGGATCAGCGACGGCCGTACGGTGGCGAGGAGATGCCCGACGCGCTCGCTGCCGTCGGCCGGGTCCAGCGGCAGGTAGGCGCCGCCGGCCTTCAGCACGGCGAGCCGCGCCACCACCGCCTCCGGCGACCGGGGCAGCGCCAGGGCGACCACCGTCTCCGGGCCCACCCCGCGGTCGACGAGTTCGTGCCCGAGCCGGTTGGCGCGCACGTCCAGCTCCCCATAGGTGAGCGCGCCGCCGGTCCAGCTCACCGCCACCGTGTCCGGGCGGTCCGCCGCGTAGCGGGCCAGGACCTCCGGGATCGTCGTCGCGCCCGCGCCGGGCCCGGCCGGCTCGCGCACCGGGGCCGGGCCGGGTCCACCTGTCCAGAGGTCCTCTTCCGCAAGGACGACGCTGACCGCGCCCAGCCGGCGGGAAGGGCGGGTGACCACCTGCCGGAGCACCTGGACGAAGCGCGCGGCGAGCTGTTCGATCGTCGCCCGCTCGAACAGGTCGGTGGCGTACTCGACCGAGCCGCGCAGTCCCGTCCCGTCCGGGTCCGGCCCCATATTGATCAGCAGGTCGAACTTGGCTGTCCCCGTGGGGGTGACGGCCCATTCCGCCCGTACCCCCCCGAGGTCGAAACCAGGCAGTTCGTCCTGCCAGGCGAACATGGTCTGGAAGAGCGGATGGTGTCCCAGCGAGCGTTCGGGGTTGAGCAGTTCGACCAGCCGGTCGAACGGCGCGTCCTGGTGGTCGTAGGCGGCCAGCGCCTTGTCACGCACCTGTTCGAGGAGTCGCTCGAACGAGAGGTGCCCGGCGGGGCGGGCGCGCAGCACCCAGGTGTTGACGAAGAATCCGACCAGGTCGGTCAGTTGTTCGTCGGTCCGTCCGGCGATCGGGCAGCCGATGGCGATGTCGTCACCCGACCCCATCTGGTGCAGCAGCACGGTGAACGCCGCTTGCAGCACGATCGAGGGGGTGAGGGAACGACCGCGAGCGAGTGCCTCGACCGCGGCGGACAGCTCCGGCCCGACGGTGAAGTCCACCGTGGCGCCCCGGTGGGTGGCCCGCGCCGGCCGGGGGTGGTCGGCGGGCAGCGGCGTCGGCTGTCGCAGTCCCGCCAGTTCCCCTTCCCAGTACGCCAGTTGCCGGCTCAGCAGCGGACTGTCGCCGGAGCCCGCGGCCAGCAGCTCACGCTGCCAGAGGGTGTAATCGGCGTACTGCACCGGCAGGTCGGGCCAGTGCGGCGCCTCGCCACCGAGCCGGGCCGTGTACGCCGCCGACAGGTCGCGTCCCAACGGCACGACGGACTCGGCGTCGCCCGCGATGTGGTGCAGCACCAGCACCAGCACATGCGCCTCGTCCCCGACACGCAGGAGCGAAGCGCGCAGGGGAAGGTCGTGGACGAGGTCGAACAGACCGGTGGCCGCCGTGCGCACGGCGTCCTCGACCCCCGCCCGGTCGACCGTCAGCACCCGAAGGGCGACGCCGGCCGCCGACGCGGCGCGCACTCGCTGGAAGGCGACGCCGTGTTCGTCCTCGGCGATCACCGTCCGCAGGGCCTCGTGCCGGGTCACCACGTCCCGCAGCGCCGACTCCAGCGCGTCCGCGTCCACCGGACCGTCGAGGCTGAACACGGCCGGGATGTTGTACGAGGCGGAGGGATCGGCCAAGCGGTGCAGGAACCACAGCCGCTGCTGCGCGAACGACAGCGGTACGCGGTCCGGGCGCTCCACCGGCCGCAACCGCGGGCGGGCGGCGGCATCCGTGTGCAGGTGCCGCGCCAACCCGGCAACGGTGGGCGCGGCGAAGACCGCGCCGATGGGCAGCTCCACTCCCAGCTCCGCACGGATCCGGTTCACCAGGCGGGTGACCAGCAGCGAGTGACCGCCGAGCAGGAAGAAGTTGTCGTCGATGCCGACCCGGTCCACCCCGGTCAGTTCGGCGTAGAGGCGCACGAGTGTCTCTTCGTGCGGCGTCCGCGCGGCGCGGAAGTCCTCCCGCGGCACTTCGGGGTCCGGCAGCGCCGCGCGGTCGAGCTTTCCACTGGCCGTCACCGGAAGCCGGTCGAGTACGACGAAGACCGCCGGGACCATGAACTCCGGCAGTCGTGCCGCGGCGAACGCCCGCAGCTCGCCGGTGGACAACGGGGTCGCGGCGGCCGCGTAGGCCACGAGCTGCTTCCCCTCCCCCGCCGCCGGATCGGCACGGGAGAGAACGGCCGCTCCGGAGACGCTCGGGTGGGTCTTGAGCACCGCCTCTATCTCACCGGGTTCGATCCTGAAGCCGCGGACCTTGACCTGGTCGTCCGCCCGGCCGACGAAGTACAGGTCTCCGGACGGGGCGACGGTGACCACGTCGCCGGTGCGGTACATGCGTTCGCCGGGCAGGCCGGACGGGCAGGCGACGAACCGCTCGGCGGTGAGACCGCCCTTGCCCAGATACCCGCGGGCCAGTCCGGTCCCCGACACGTACAGTTCGCCGGTGCAGCCCGGGGGCACCGGCTGAAGCGCGGCGTCGAGCACGTGGACGCGGGTGTTGTCCGTCGGCCGTCCGATGGGCACATCCGCGCCGATCGACGTGTCGGCGGTGAGGGTCTGGCAGGTCGCGGCGACGGTCGTCTCGGTCGGGCCGTACACGTTCACGAATGTCGTCGCCGGACACTCCCGGACCGCACGCCTGATCGTCGAGGCCAGCACCCGCTCGCCGCCGGTCACCACCGTGGAGAGCCCTGCCAGGCAGGCGGGATCGCTCTCGACGACGAGGTTGAGCAGGGCGGAGGGCAGGCACACCGCGGTGACCCGGTGTTCGGTGAAGAGCCCCGCCAACTGCCGCAGACCGAGCTCCCCCGGCGGTGCGACCACGACGCTGCCTCCGTGCGTCAGGGGCACCCACAGCTCATAGACGGACGCGTCAAAGGTGTGCGGTGACCGCAGCAGCACCCGGTCGTGGCCGGTGCGCCAGCCCCGGTCCAGCACGAAGTCCGTGAGATTGCGGTGGTTGACACCAATGGCCTTCGGGGTGCCCGTGGAGCCGGATGTGAACATGACGTAGGCGAGCCGGTCAAGTCGGTCACCCGTGCCCGTGCCCGGGTCCGGCGCCGCGCCGCGGGACGGAGTCCGGAGCTGGTCCAGCACGAGGACCGGGCCGGTTCCCTCCGGGACACCGCGGGCATGCGCGGAATCGGTCAGCACCATCCTCGGACGCACGTCGTGCAGCATCAGCTCCACTCGTGCCCGGGGGTACGAAGGATCGACCGGCACGTAGGCGCCACCGGCCTTCAGCACGGCCAGGAACGTCGTCACCAGTTCCACCGACCGCGGCAGCAGCACCACGACCGGCGCATCGGGTACGACACCCCGCCGTCGCAGTTCGGCGGCCAGGCGCCCGGCGCGTTCGTCGAGTTCCCGGTAGGTGAGCGACGTGTCGCCGCAGACCACGGCGACAGCTTCGGGTGTCTCCTCCGCCCGCTCCTTCACCAGCTCCGGGACGGTCAGCCCGGGAGCCGGCCGGTGAGTGTCGTTGACGCGTGCCAGGAGGGCGCGCTGTTCCGGCCGAAGCGTCGCCAGGCGGGCGCCCGGCACGTCCGGCCGGTCTGCCGCGGCACGCAGGAAGTCCACCAACTCCGCGGCGATGAAGTGCAGTTCGGACGATCCGTACAGAGTGGACGGCGCATCCACGCGCACGTGCAGATCACCGTCGGCGCCGCCGTCCCGGTACACCGTGATGCCGAGATCGTCCACGATTCCCCAGGACCCCAGGAGGAGCCGGGCAGGGCTGCCCGCGAAATCCAGCGCCGTCACATACGGCATGACGTTGACGAGGACCCCGAAGGGGCTGCGCGCCTCGCCGGTCACACCGGCACCCCTCTGGATGTCGGTGACGTGGTGCCCGGCGTGCCTCAGCACCTGACGCATCTCGGCGGCCACCGCACGCACCGTCTCGGCGAAGGTGGACGTGAGCGGTGTACCGCCTCGCAGCGGCACGATGTTCAAGGTGGGCGCGATCGTGTGCGCCGCGGCGCCCCGCCGGTTCTTGACACCGAGCGAGAACAGCGGCGTGGGCGGTCCGCCACGCCGCGCCAGATACAGGGACGTCGCCGCGGCCACCAGCTCGGGCAGCCGCGCGCCCAGCCGCCGCGCCAGCTCTTCCCAACCGGCCGCCTCGCTCCCGGCCACGGTGACGACGCGGCTGCCCATGCCGATGGCCCCCGCCAGCTCCGCCCAGCGGTCGGCCGGCCGGCCGCGCTCGTGCGGCGCCGTCCCCGCCGTGGCGGAAACCCCGGTAGCGGGACGGGAGAGGCGGGCCGGGACCCGTCGGTCCGCCAGGTACTCGCGCCAGAAATCCGCATCGTCGACAAAGCGGGTGGAATCCCGGTATTCCTGCTCGGCGGTGAGCAGCGCATCGGGGCTTTCGAACCGCGCCGGCGGCACCGGCAGGCCCGCGTACCGGGCGGAGTAGACCTCGGCGATGCGCGACGACAGCATCGTGACCACGCTGAAGCCGTCGGCGACCAGGTGCTGGAAGATGACGACAAGGAGGAGGCGGGCCGGCTCCAGCCGGATCGCACCGACCCGGAACAGGAGGTCCTTCGACAGGTCGAACGGGGCGCCGACCAGGTCGGCCAGCATCTCGCGGGCGGCCGCCTCGGGGTCCTTCGCCGCACTCACGTCGGCGCTGAACGGCTCCAGCCGGCCGGCCGGACCGACAGTCCGCCGCAGCCCTTCCTCCTCCTCGTGGAAGTTGGCGAGAACGGCATCGGTCTCACTGAATACCTGCCGTAGCGCGGCGTCGAGCACACCGAGGTCGACCTGACCGTGAATTTCCCACAACATGGCCGGGTTGTTGGAATTCCCGGGTGCCATTTTCTGGGCCAGCCACAGCCCTTCCTGAGCCGACGACACGCCACTCGTACTCAAGATGACCGCCTCCCCTTCCGGAGACAAACGCGTACGCATTTGCCGCAGAGACCACCACTCTTGAGGCCCCATGGTCGGCGGGTCAAGGGCGTCCAGGGTTCGGCACTTCAATGTGTCTTCGGCATCGGGTGTCCCGTCGACAGGACAGCGACAACCCTTGATGGCAGCACGGCCGGGCCCCACTCCCGCACAGGCAGGACAGCCTTGACACCGCATTCCGCCCGGGGCAGCATGCTTTTTTGTCCGACTTTCCGAGGCCCCTTTTCCCTTTGCCTGTGATTGGAGGGGTATTCTCGTGCCGACTCAACACAGTACGCCAAGAAGGATTCGCCTTTTCGACACCACGTTGCGCGACGGTGAACAGGCTCCTGGCAACGCGATGCGTCCGCCGCAGAAGCTGGACCTCGCGCTGACGATAGAAGCTCTCGGCGTCGACGTCGTCGAGGCGGGATTCCCGAGTTCCTCACCGAGCGAGTTTCAGGCGGTCAAGATGATCTCCGAATCTCTCACCTCGGCGCATGTCGCGACGCTCAACCGGGCACTGCCGCAGGACATCCACCTCGCCGTCGAGGCCGGCGGTACGGAGCGGCACCACCTCCAGGTCATGGCAACCGGCAGTGAGATCCACCTGAAGCACAAGCGGGGTATCGGGCAGGCCGAGGCGCAGCGCGAGGTGGTGGCGGCGATCGCGCTGGCCAGATCCCTCGGTGTGCGGCACGTGACGCTGGCCATCGAGGACGCGTCGCGCGGCTCCGACGCCCTGCTGCGGCCCCTGATCACCGAGTCGGTGGCGGCAGGCGCGGACACGCTGACGATCGCGGACACCACCGGCTGCATGGTTCCGGCCCAGTACGGCGCTCTCATCGGCCGCGTCCGGTCCTGGGTCGCGGCCGACGTCACGATCTCCACGCACTGCCACGAGGACCTGGGCCTGGCCCTGGCGAACGCGCTGGCCGGCGTCGACGCGGGCGCCCAGGAGGTCCAGGCGACCCTCGCGGGCATCGGCGAGCGGGCGGGCAACACCTCGCTGGAGGAGCTGATCGCCGTCCTCACCTACAAGGCCGAGGAGCTGCACTCGACCACCACGGCCAGGACGGAGGGCCTCTGGGCGGCGTTCGAGGCGTTGAGCGAGGCGATCGGCCTGCCCGCCCCGCGCAACAAGGCGCTCTTCGGAGTCAACGCGTTCGCCACCCAGGCGGGCATCCACCAGGCAGGTCTCCTCCGGTCCCACCTCAGCTACGAGTACGTCGAGCCGTCCCGTTTCGGGCGGGAACGCACCATGCTGGTGGGCAGGCACTCCGGCCGTGCCGTCCTGCGCCACGTACTGACGGAGATGCGAGCGCCCGCCGACGACCAGCTCGTCGAGGAGCTGTACGAGACGTACATCGCGAACCGCGGCGACGGCACCTGCCTGCGCCTTTCCGAGCTGCGGGCGCTGATCGACGAACACCGGACCGCCCCGGCCGGCGGGCGCCCGTGATGCCGCCGGGGAAGACGCCGGGGAAGACTCTGATCGAGAAGGTGTGGGACAGCCATACCGTGCTGCGCACCGCGGGCGAGCCCGATCTGCTCTACGTCGACCTGCATCTGATCCATGAGGCCAGCTCGCCTCAGGCCTTCGACGGCTTACGGCTGTCCGGCGGCAGCGTACGGCGTCCTGGTCTGACTCTGGCGGTCGAGGACCACAACGTCCCCACCGACTCCCTGCGGATTCTCGACCCGCTGGGAAGGCAGCAGCTCGAAAGGCTGCGGCACAACTGTGCCGCCCACGGCATCGAGCTGTTCGCACTCGGTGACGCCGGACAGGGGATCGTGCATGTGGTGGCGCCCGAGAGGGGGCTCGTCCGCCCCGGGATGTCCGTGGTGTGCGGGGACAGTCACACCTCCACCCACGGGGCGTTCGGCGCGCTCGCGTTCGGGATCGGGACCACCGACGTGGAACACGTCCTCGCCACCCAGACCCTCCCGCTGTTCCCGCCCCGCACCATGTCCGTCGAGTTCACCGGAGAACCGGCCGCCGAGGTGACGGCGAAAGACCTCGTCCTGGCCCTCATCTCCCGCATCGGCGCCAACGGCGCCAACGGCCACGTCATCGAATACCGCGGCCCCGCCGTCAGGGCCATGTCGATGGAGAGCCGGATGACCCTCTGCAACATGAGCGTCGAGGCGGGCGCACGGGCCGGCCTCGTCGCCCCGGACGAGATCACCTACCAGTACCTGAAGGGCCTGCCCGGCATGCCGGCGGGCCGCGCCTGGGAGGAAGCGGTGGCCGACTGGGAGCAGTTGCGCACCGACCGCGGCGCCACGTTCGACGCCGAGGTGCGCCTGGACGTCTCGGCGCTGACTCCGTTCGTCACGTGGGGAACCAACCCGGGCCAGGCGGTGCCGCTCGGCGAGCGGGTGCCTTCCCCCCGCTCGCTGTCCGATCCACACGAACGGGCCGCGGCCGAGCGGGCCCTCGCCTACATGGACCTGGTGCCGGGCACCCCCATGGACTCCATCGAGGTCGACACCGTCTTCCTCGGCTCATGCACCAATGGGCGGCTGGAGGACCTGCGGGCCGCGGCCGCGGTACTCGACGGCCGACGCGTCGCTCCGGGCGTGCGCATGCTCGTCGTGCCCGGCTCCATGGAGGTCCGCCGCGCCGCGGCGGACCTGGGCCTCGACGAGGTGTTCCGCACCGCGGGCGCGGAATGGCGGCTGTCCGGCTGCTCCATGTGCCTGGGCATGAACGCCGACCGGCTGACGGGCCCCAGCCGCTGCCTCTCCACGTCGAACCGCAATTACGAGGGCCGGCAAGGACCGCGGGCCCGTACGCACCTGGCGTCACCCGCGGTCGCCGCGGCAACGGCGGTCACCGGCCGCCTGACCTCACCGAGCCGGCTTCCGGCCCGGGACGTCCGGTGAAACCGCTGACCCGGCACACCGGGCGGGGCGTCGTACTGGACCGGAACGACGTCGACACCGACCAGATCGTGCCCGCGGAGTTCTGCAAGCGGCTGACGAAGAGCGGCTACGCGGACGCGCTCTTCGCCGGATGGCGTCAGGACCCCGCCTTCGTGCTGAATCTGCCCGCCGGCGCGCAGGCGAGCATCCTCGTGGCCGGGCACAACTTCGGCACCGGAAGCTCGCGGGAGCACGCGGTGTGGGCCCTGCGCGACTGGGGGTTCGTCGCGGTGTTCGCGAGCAGCTTCGGCGACATCTTCCGGCGGAACGCGGGCAAGAACGGGCTGCTCGCGGTCGAGCTGCCGCCCTCCGCCCTGGCCGAGGTCGCGGACCGGGTCAGGTCCGACCCCCGCTCCGAGATCACCGTCGACCTCACCCGGCTCGAAGTCCGCGGCGCCGGGACACGGCACCGGTTCGCCCTGGACGACCGGGTCCGCCGACTGCTGATGAACGGCCTGGACGAGATCGCCCTCACCCTGGGAAACGAGGACGCCATCACCGCGCACGAGCAGGCAAGAGCCCGGTGGATGCCCACCACCGGGCCGGTGTCTCCGGCAAGCAGCGCTCCCCCCGCAGCGGAGGGAAGCCCCCGATGACCGAGGTACGGCTGGCGGCCCGCGTCGGTGTCCTGGCACCCAGCGGTCTGTTCGGACTTCTTCGCGAGGGTCGACGGGGCGGAGTCCTCGACCTGGCCCTCGGCGTGCCGGGGGCTCCCCCGACCCCGCCCCTGTTGATCGAGTCGGCCTGCGCGGCACTGCGCGAAGGGGTCAACCAGTACGGCGTCCCGGACGGCAACCTCGCGCTGCGTGAGCGCATCGCCGCGGCGCTGCCGGGCCCCACCGACCCGCTCACCGAACTCACCCTGACCGTCGGCTCCAGCGAAGGGCTCACGGCAGCGGTCCTGGCCACCGTGGAGCCGGGCGACGAGGTCATCGTCTTCGAACCGTTCTACGAGAACTTCTTCAGCGCGATCGCCCTCGCCGGCGGTGTGCCGCGGCTCGTGGAGACCCACCCCCCTGACTGGCGTCACGACCTCTCCACCCTGCGGGCGGCGTTCGGACCACGGACGAGAGCGATGGTGGTGTGCACGCCGGACAACCCCACCGGGCGCGTGCTGACCCGCCGGGAGTTCGACGAGATCGCCACGCTGTGCGCGCGGTGGAACGTCGTACTGATCTCCGACGAGATCTACGCCGGGTACCTGCACCAGGGTCACCGTCATGTGTCCGCGGCCGACGTCCCGTCGCTCGGCGGGCGCGCCATCGTGCTCGGCAGCCTCTCGAAGAGCCATGCCATCAGCGGCTGGCGGATCGGGTACGTGCGGGCGCCGGGAGAACTCACCAGGGCCGTCCGCAAGGTGCACGAGGCGATCTGCAGCGGCGGTGCGGCTCCCCTGCAGGAGGCCGTCGCACGCGCGGCGGCCGCGGACGCCCGCTTCCTGAGCCCCTCGGAGGATCTGGGCGAGCAGCGGGAGACCACGCTCCGGATCTTCGACGAACTGGGCTTTCGCTGTCTGCCGCCGGAAGGCGGCTGTTACACCATGGCCGACATCCGGCACTTCACCGACGAGGACGGTGAGACGCTGGCCTACCGCATGGTGCGTGAAGCCGGCGTCATGGTCGCGCCCGGCGCGTACTTCTACGCCGAGCGGGCGCGGGGCTCGGGTCTCGTCCGCATCGCGTTCAACCGCCGCCTCACGCTCCTCAGCGAGGCGGAGCAGCGGTTG
This sequence comes from Streptomyces ziwulingensis, assembly GCF_039542605.1. Taxonomy (NCBI): domain Bacteria; kingdom Bacillati; phylum Actinomycetota; class Actinomycetes; order Kitasatosporales; family Streptomycetaceae; genus Streptomyces; species Streptomyces ziwulingensis. The sequence goes on along the minus strand of NZ_BAABIG010000090.1, from coordinate 29,248 downwards.
TCGATGTACCGGTAGCGGGAGGGGAGGGGCCCCTCCCGCGGCTCAGCCGTGGCTCACCCCGTGTACAGGGGCAGCCGCCGGACACCGGTCATGTCCGGCGACGGCAGGAAGACCGGCGGATCTCCGGGCGTGGTGTGCAGGACGGGAAACCGGTCCATGAGGACGTTCAGGGCCACCCTGCCCTCCAACCGCGCCAGCGGAGCACCGAGGCAGAAGTGAACGCCTCGCCCGAAGCCGAGGTGGGGGTTGGGGTCCCTCGTCGGATCGAACACATGCGGTTCGGCGAACCGGTCCCCGTCCCGGTTGGCCGCCGCGAGCCAGACCATCACCATCTGGTCCGCCGGCACCCGCTCTCCCCCGAGCGTGACCTCCCGGGTCGTGGACCGGGCGATCGCGGGGAACGGGCTGAACAGCCGGACGGACTCCTCCAGCGCGCCGGGCACCAGTGAGCGGTCCTTGCGCACCTTCACCGCCCAGTCCGGTTGTGCGTCCAGGCACAGCACGGTATTCCCGAGCAGCATGGTCGTGCTCACGTGCCCGGCGACGAACAGCAGGACAGCGAAGGTCACCACTTCCTGGTCGGACAGGCGCTTGCCCTCCACCTCCGCACCGACCAACTGGCTGATCAAGTCGTCCCGTGGCTGCCGCCTCCGGTCGATGACGTGATCCCGCACGTAGTCGAACATCGGCTGCCACTTCTCGATCAGATCGCGGCTCTCACGCTCCGCCTCCTCGCCGCGGTCGACAAGGGAGATCTGGGCGGTGTCCTCCAGCATCACCGTCACCCATTCCTTGAAGAGGTGGCGGTCGGCACTCGGAACGCCCAGGAGTTCCGCGATGACGATGACCGGAAGCGGATAGGCCAGGTCATTGACCAACTCGATACCGTCCCCGCCGGCGGCCTGGTCGAGAAGCTCGTGTGTGAGCGCGCGGACACGGGGTTCGAGCCCCGAGACCATCGCGGGAGTGAAAACACGGCTGACCAGTTTGCGCAAGGTCCGGTGTTCCACTCCGTCCATCTGTATGAGATTCCCCTCCTTGTGCTCATTGACGGACTCCGAGTCGTAGAGGCGTTTGGTGTCGGACGAGAAAGTCCCGGGATCGTTCAGGATCTGCCACGCCTCCGCGTATCCGTAGACATCCCACTTGCCCAGGCTTTCATCGAAGCGAACCGACGCCGCCGGCCGGAGGCCGCGCAGCCAGAAATGCCGCGGGTGGACCTTCCACTGGTCAGCGAGGTCGATCATCGAGCCGGCGGCCATCGGGCGCCCCTTTCCGGTGCGAGTGACGCGAGGACCCTTCCATCGGACCACGCGCTTTGCCCCGGCACCAGAAAATCCCGCCGCCGTCAGACGGCTTTCACGCCTGTCCCGGCAACGGGACACCACCGAAGCCAAAAGAAACAGGAGGCCGGTCGTCAGCGCGACGGATGTCTCACATGCTGACACGAGCTTCCCATAAGATGGGACGCCTGAGATCGTTGCGGGGCCCCTACATTCGCTTTCGTGAAAGACCGAGCAATGCCCGCACCAGCCACCGGCTCAGCCCCGGCGCCCGTCAACCCGCAGTCGCGCGTCCTCATCGCCAGCCTCATCGGCACGACGATCGAGTTCTACGACTTCTACATCTACGCCACCGCCGCCGTACTGGTCTTCCCCCAGCTCTTCTTCCCGAGCAGCGACCCGACCACGGCGCTGCTGTCGTCCTTCGCGGTCTTCGGCGCCGCGATGGTCGCCCGGCCGATCGGCGCGGTCTTCTTCGGCCACCTCGGTGACCGGCTCGGCCGCAAGAAGACGCTGGTGGTCTCGCTCCTGACCATGGGCATCGCCACGTTCCTGATCGGCGTCCTGCCCACCTACGCGCAGGTCGGCTGGGTCGCCACCGCGCTGCTCGTGCTGATGCGGCTCGCGCAGGGCTTCGCCCTCGGCGGCGAGTGGAGCGGCGCCGCCCTGGTCGCGACCGAGAACGCGCCCAAGGGCAAGCGGGCGCTGTACGGCACCTTCCCGCAGCTCGGCGCCCCGCTCGGTTTCATCATCGGCAACGGCCTGTTCCTGATCATCGGCGCACTGCTGCCGTCCGCGGCCGGCGCCGACCCCACCCAGCCCTCCGACGGTTTCGTCGACTGGGGGTGGCGCATCCCGTTCCTGTTCTCCACCGTGATGGTCGCGATCGGCCTGTGGGTGCGCTCGCGGCTGGTGGAGTCGGCGGTGTTCGCCAGGACGCGGGAGGCCGGCAAGGTCCGCAAGCTGCCGCTGGCCACGGTGGTCCAGGGCCACTGGCGGCAGCTCGTCCTGGGCACCTTCTTCATGCTGGCGACGTACGTGCTCTTCTACCTGATGACCACGTTCTCGCTGAGCTACGGCCGTACCGCCGAGGACGCGGCCGTGCCGGGCCTCGGCTACAGCTACACCACCTTCGTCCTGATGATGATCTTCGGGGTGCTGTTCTTCGCGGTCTTCACGCTGGTCTCCGGCCCGCTCGCGGACAAGTACGGACGCCGCGCCACCCTCCTGTGGGTCACCGCCGCGATCGTGGTCTTCGGCCTGGTCTGGGTGCCGCTGATCGGCCTGGGCACGCTCGGTGTCGTCCTGTGGCTGGTCCTCGGCTTCACCCTGATGGGGATGACCTTCGGCCCGATGGGCGCGCTGCTGCCGGAACTCTTCCCGACCAGCGTGCGCTACACCGGCTCCGGCATCTCGTACAACGTCAGCTCCATCCTCGGCGCGGCCGTCGCCCCCTTCATCGCGGTGGCCCTCTGGGAGGCCGGCGACGGTTCCCCCTGGCTGGTCGGCGTCTACCTCTCCGCGATGGCGGTCCTCACCCTGATCGCGCTCGTCCTCGGCAAGGAGACGAAGGACGTCTCGCTGGACGAGGACGAGACGCCCGTGCCCGCGGTGACCTCGACCGCCCCCTGATCCACCGGCGTTCACCACCGCCGGGCGCCGACCCTCCTCACGCCCGGCGTACGGCCGTCGATGCGGGGCATAACAACAACCTCCGCCCCCGGGGCACTTGAGCCCCTACAGGCACCCGAGGGAGTTCCCATGCTGCGCGGCATCGATGTCAGCGCCTACCAGTCCGCCACCTACGACACGGACGACCTCTCCTTCGTCTTCATCAAGGCGACGGAGGGCCGTTCGTACGTCAACTCCAAGCTCTCGGCCCAGACGAAGCGGGCCCGGGACGCCGATCTCGTCGTCGGTTTCTACCACTTCCTGTGGCCGGGCAACCTGACCGCCCAGGCCGAGTACTTCGTCTCCAAGGCCCCCGAGAAGGCCGGCGACATCCTCGCCGTCGACTGGGAGACCACGGGCGAGGGCACCCATGCGAGCAACGCCGAGAAGGACCGCTTCATCCGCAAGGTGAAGGAGCTGCGCCCCAACAACCCGGTCATTCTGTACTGTAATCGGAATTTTTGGCTGAACATCGATACGACGTCCTACGCCGGTGACGGCCTGTGGATCGCCGACTATGTGACGAAGGGCAAGCCGCGCATCCAGGCCGACTGGCGCATCCACCAGTACACCGACGATCCGCTCGACCGGAACGTGGCCGACTTCAAGAGCAGGGCGGCGATGCGGGCGTGGGCCGCGAGCGTGTGACCCCGCCGCCCGGCGGTCCGCGCCGCCCGGCACGGCCAGGGGCGCCCCTCCGGGTTGTGGAGGGGCGCCCCTGGCGGACCGGGCCGCGGCCTCGCGTCACTTGTTCAGGAAGGCCCAGAACTCGTCGAACGAGAGCAGCTTGTCGCCGTCCAGGTCGCGGCTGGCGATGATGGCCTCCGCCACGGACTCGGTGACGTTCCAGTCGCCCCCCTGGGCGAGAGCGGTCTTGAACTCGGCCGGGGTGATGTAACCGTCCCCGTCCCCGTCGATCCGGTCGAACTGCTTGCGTGCTTCCTCGATGTCCGCCACCGATCCGCCCCTCTTCCGCGTGCTCCGGACGTGATCTGGTCGATCAGTTCGTCCTGCTGTCGTCCTGCTGTCGCAGGTCAGATTAACGTTCCGGCCGCGCGGGAGGGGCGGCGAGGGTGGGGCGGGCGCCGCTCAGTGCCAGGGCTCGTAGTGCGGGTTGCTCTCGCACTCGCTCATGATCTCGGTCTTGGTCTTCCGGTCGACCGGGCAGACGCCGATGACGTAGGCGCGGGCGATGCCGCCGGGGAAGGCGACCTCCCGCTGGTCGGCCCACCGGTGGGTGTCACCGATGGTCCGGTTGACGTCGATGCCGCCGGGGGCGTCGACGTAGTAGTTGTAGCCGGACTTGTACCAGGTCTTGTAGAGGTCGTGGTCGTAGGAGGTCGACACGTACGGGGAGGGCTGGTTGACGAGGACGTACTGCTCGACGTCGTACTGGCCGTTCACGACGTCCCGGGGCCGGAAGCCCTCCTCGAAGACGACCGCCGGGCCCCGGCTGTCGCTGCGGTAGAGCGTGCCGCAGGTGGTGCGCCAGGACGGTTCGGGGGTGATCCGGCCGAGGTCGGCACCCCGGTCGGCGGCGGCCTTGAGCTTGTCCTCGAACACGGGACAGGCGGGGGCGGCGGCGGCCGGGGCGACGGCCGGGCCGGCCGCTGCCTCGGCGGGGAGGGTGCCGGCCGAGGTGGCGAAGACGGCAGCGAGGGAGAGCGCGGCGGCAGCGGCGCGGCGGCGCAGTCGGGTGAAGTTCATGCCGGTACCGTCCCGGGTCCGCGCGGCGCGCGCGGGGACCGTCACCCGTGGGTGGCGTGTCCCGCCGAAACGGTTGCCGCGGCCCGGACTTGACGGTCTCAGCCGTCGGCCACCTTCAGCTCGAACCAGGTGGTCTTGCCGTGCGGCAGCAGGTCGACGCCCCAGCGGTCGGCGAGGGTGTCGACGAGGAACAGGCCACGTCCGCCGAGGTCGGTGACCCGGACCGGCAGCAGGCAGGGCAGCCCCCGGGACGGGTCGCGGACCTCCGCGCGGACCCAGCCGGGGCGGCGGCTCATGCCGAGGCCGAAGACGCGGGCGCCGGTGTGCTGGACGGCGTTGCCCACCAGTTCGGAGACGAGGAGGACGACGTCCTCGGCGAGCCGGGGGCTCAGTCCCCACTGGCGCAGGACGACGACCTGGGCCAGTCGGCGGGCGAGGGCGGCGGACTCGGGAAGGGAGGGCAACTGGACCTCGGACTCGGTCGGGTCCCCGAACAACTCCACTGCGCGCAGGGCGTGTTCGTCCTCGACCGCCGGCGACCAGCGCGCGACGGTCGCACGTCCGGCTCCCCGCGGCTGCCCCGTGTCCTCCAGCCCCGCCATGCCCCCACTATGGCCGCCCGCGGCACGCCCCGGGGCCGTTCCCGGTGATACGCCCGCACGGGGCGGCCCCGCCGAAAGCGGCAACCGGCATATGCCGGAGGCGGCCTGTCGGCCGGAGAGGCCGCGCTGACGTGGGCGGACGGCGGAACGGACGGCGTCCGGCGGCCCCTCTGGGCGAGACGGCCTCAAGACGCCGCCGGGACCGCCGTAAACCGCCCTTTCGAGGGACCCCGGACCGGACGCCGCGTCAACCTGGGTCCCGCCGACGTCCGTCCCGCGGCGCCCGCCCGGCGGCCTCCGGCCGCTCGGTTCGCGTCCGGTCAGCGGAACTTCGCCTTCCCCGGGCCCTCCTCGACGAAGCTGCGCATCCCGCGCTCCCGGTCCTCCGTGGCGAACAGGCCCGCGAACCAGTTCCGTTCGACGGCGAGGCCGGTGTCGAGGTCGGTCTCCAGCCCGGTGTCGATCGCCTCCTTCGCCGCGCGCAGCGCGATCGCCGGGCCCCGGGCCAGCCGGGCGGCCCAGGCGTGGGCCTGGTCGTAGACCTCGGCGGCGGGCACGACACGGTCCACCAGGCCCAGCGCCAGCGCCTCGTCGGCCCGGACCTGGCGGCCCGTGAAGATCAGGTCCTTGGCCTTGGCGGGCCCGACCAGCCGGGACAGGCGCTGGGTGCCGCCGGCGCCGGGGATCAGGCCGAGCAGGATCTCCGGCTGGCCGAGCTTGGCGTTGTCGGCCGCGATCCGGAAGTCGGCGCAGAGCGCCAGTTCGCAGCCGCCGCCCAGCGCGTACCCGGTCACGGCCGCCACCACCGGCTTGGGGATGCGGGCGACCGCGGTGAAGGAGTCCTGGAGGGCCCGGGAGCGCGCGATCATCGCCGCGTGGTCCATGGCCCGCATCTCCTTGATGTCCGCGCCCGCGGCGAACACCTTCTCGCCGCCGTGCACGACCACGGCGCGCACGTCCTCGCGCCGGGTGACCTCCTCGGCCAGCTCCTTCAGCCGGTCCTGCGTGGCGACGTCCAGCGCGTTCATCGGCGGGCGGTCCAGGCGCAGCACGCCGACGCCCTCGGCGACTTCGAGATGTACGGTCATGCGAGCAGGTTAGCGGCGGTTAACGACGACGGTCCCGGTGTGATGGCTCACACCGGGACCGCGCGCGGTCCGGCCGGAGCGGTCAGGCCGTCCACTTCTCCCAGGACATGTTCCAGCCGTTGTAGCCGTTGTCCGGGGCGACGGTGGCGTCGTCCGAGTTCTTGACGACGACCACGTCGCCGATCATCGAGTGGGCGAAGAACCAGGCGGCCGGCGCCTTGTCGTCCCCGCCGCCGCGGGTGTCGCGCAGGCCGACGCAGCCGTGGCTGGCGTTGCGGTTGCCGAAGGCGTCGCCGCCCCAGTAGTTGCCGTGGATGAAGGTGCCGGAGGTGGTCAGGCGCATGGCGTGCGGGACGTCCTTGATGTCGTACTCGCCGCCGTAGCCGACCGTCTCGCCGTTCATGCGGGTCACCGCGAGTTTCTCGCTGATGACCATCTGGCCGTTCCAGGTCTCGTAGCCGGGGGCGCCGGTGGTGACGGGGACGGTCTTGACGACCTTGCCCTCACGCATGACCTTCATCGTGAGCTTCTTGGCGTCGACGACGGAGACCTGGTCGCGGCCGATGGTGAAGGAGACCGTCTTGGCCTGCTCGCCGTAGACGCCGTCGCGGCCCTCGACGCCGTCGAGGTCGAGGTCGACGGTGACCTTGGTGCCGGCCTTCCAGTACTTCTCGGGCCGGAAGTCGAGGCGGTCGTTGCCGAACCAGTGGCCCTCGACGTCGACGGCGGGTTCGGTCCGGACGCGGATGGCCTTCTCGATGGCCGCGGGCTCGGTGATGCCCCGGCTGAAGCGGATCGAGAACGGCATTCCGACGCCGACCTTCGAGCCGTCCTCGGGGGTGAAGTTGCCGATGAACGTGTTCTCGGGGGTCAGGGTGGTGAAACGGGAGTCCTCCGCGGCGGTGCGGCCCTCGGAGTCCTCGGCGACCGCGTGCACCGCGTAGGTGGTGGCGGCGGCCAGGTGGGTGGACGGCGTCCAGGCGGCGCCGTCCTCGGTTATCCTCCCGTCGACCTTCGCCCCGTCGGCGTCCTTGACCACGACCTCGGTCAGCTTGCCCCTGGCGGCGGCGACCTTCAGCCGGCCGCTGGTGTCGACCGACTTGGCACCGTTCTCGGGGGCGATGGTGACGACGGCCTCCGACTGCGTGCTCCGCACCGCGCCGGAGCCGTCGTTCTTCCCCTTGCCGCCGCCGGACCCGGAGTCCGTCCCGCCGCCGCCGCACGCGGTCACCGCCAGCAGCAGGAGGCCGGCCACGAGGGCCGGTGCCTTCCCGCCGCGGCGCCCCGGTATGCCCGCCGACGCCCCCGATATCGGACGCACGTTCAACTTGTCTCCCCTCGCCGGGCCCGGTCCGGCCCGCACCCCGTGCGCCTGCACGCACCGGCGCATAGTAACCGCAGGCCAGCGGCGGTTTGGAGGGGTCGATTGTCACTGTTCCGTACCGACTGTTCCGTACCCGTCGAGGCCGGGCGGCGGATCACCGCACCGCGCTGCCCGCCCGCCACTTCGCCCAGCTCGTGTTCCAGCCGCCGAGCCCGTTGTCCGGGGCGACCTTCTTGTCCTTGCTGCGGACCACCTCGACGACGTCGCCGACGAGGCTGCGGTCGAAGAACCAGCCCGCCGGGGTGTCCGCCCCGCCGCCCTTGACGTCGCGCAGTCCCACACAGCCGTGGCTGACGTTGGTGCGGCCGAAGACGTCGCCGGGCGCCCAGTAGTTGCCGTGCAGGAAGGTGCCGGAGCCGGTCAGGCGCACGGCGTGCGGGACGTCCGGGATGTCGTACTCGCCGCCGAAGCCGACCGTGCGGCTGTTCATGCGGGTGACGTCGAGCATCTCGGTGATCACCATCTTGCCGTTGTACGTGGGTGTCTTCGCGGCGCCCGCGGTCACCGGCACGGTGGCGAGCAGCGCGCCGTCCCGGCGGACCTTCATGGTCTTCTCCGCCGCGTCGACCACGGAGACCTGGTGGCGGCCGACGGTGAACGAGACCTTCTTGTGCTGGAGTCCGTAGACCCCGGGGGCGCCCTCGACGTCCCGCAGGCGCAGGTCGACGGTAACCTCGGTGCCGGGTTTCCAGTAGTACCGGGGGCGGAAGTCGAGGCGGTCGCGGCCGAACCAGTGCGGGCGGATGTCGACGGCCGGTTCCGCGCTCACCCGGACGGCCCGCTCGACGGCGGCCCGGTCGGTGATCTCCCGGCTGAACTCCAGGGAGACGATCATGCCGGTGCCCACCGTGGAGCGGTGCTCCGGGCCGACGTAGCCGATGAACCGCTCCTCGGGGACGTACGTCCGGAAGGCCGCGTGCCGTGCGGAGCGGCGGCCGCGGCCGTCGAGGGCGACGGCGTCGACGGTGTACCTCGCGGCGAGCGCGAGCCGGGGGTCGTCGGGTTCCCAGCGCCGGCCGTCGGCGGAGATCCGGCCGGGGACCGGGGTCTCGCTCGCGTCCTGCGACTTGACCACCCGGACCGACTCCAGGTGTCCTTCCGGCACCCGGACGGAGAGCTTCCGTCCGGGCCGTACCGCCTTGTCGCCGTCGCCCGGGGAGATGCGGATCGCCTCCTCGGGTGCGGGGGGTTTGCCGAAGACCCCGCCAAGACCGGTCGAGTCCGAGGTGCAGCCGGCGGCTCCGGCCAGCAGCCCTGTCCATGTCAGTAGGGCGGCCAGCGCGGCCCCCGCGCGCCACGCGCGCCCGTGTACGTGCCTCACATCCACCCGTAACGACCGGTCGGCCCTGGGGAAACGTGAGTGCGACCCGCGCTCTGGGCAGAAGAGGGGGGAGAACGACGCGACGGGGGGCGACGGCCGGGACGCCGTACGCCCAGGTGCCCCGTCGTTCCACGAGCCGTGGGAGGCCGACAGGTGTCCAGCGCAGCCGAGCGGGAGGCGGTGGCCGGGAACCGGGCCGCCGAGAACGGACGCGCCGCCGCCACCCCGGTGGACGGTGTGCGGCGGGCCGCGCCGCCGCCGTCGGTGGCCGCCTGGCCGGGCACCCCGGTGCCGCTCGGCGCCCGGTTCCGGACCGGGCCGGACGGGGTGGCCGGCACCAACTTCGCGCTGTGGGCCGGTGGCGCGGAGGCGGTGGAGCTGTGCCTCTTCGACGAGCGGGGCGCGGGCGGCGGGGAGCGCCGGGTGCGGCTGACCGAGCTGACCCACGAGATCTGGCACGGCTTCGTGCCGGGCGTGCTGCCCGGCCGGCGCTACGGCTTCCGGGTGCACGGCCGCTGGGACCCGTGGACCGGCGCCCGCTGGAACCCGGCGAAGCTGCTCCTGGACCCGTACGCACGCGCGGTGGACGGCGACTTCCGGCTGCCGCCGGAGGTGTACGGGCATGTCCGGGACTGGCCGGAGCAGCACGCGGCGGACACCGTGCGCGACGACCGGGACTCCGCGCCGTACGTCCCCAAGGGTGTCGTCGTCCATGACGACGACGACTGGGCGGACGACCACCGGCCCAAGACGCCGTGGGCGGACACGGTCCTCTACGAGCTGCACGTGCGCGGCTTCACCAAGCGCCACCCCGGCATCCCCGAGGAGCTGCGCGGCACCTACGCCGGGCTCGCGCATCCGGCCGCCGTCGCCCACCTGGTGGGGCTCGGCGTGACGGCGGTGGAGCTGCTGCCGGTGCACCAGTTCGCGCACGAGAGCCATCTGCTCGACCGGGGGCTGCGCAACTACTGGGGGTACAACTCGATCGGCTACTTCGCCCCGCACGCCGCCTACGCCGCCTCCGGCACCCGGGGCGAGCAGGTCGGCGAGTTCAAGCGGATGGTGCGGGCGCTGCACGAGGCGGGCGTCGAGGTGATACTCGACGTGGTCTACAACCACACCGCGGAGGCCGGCGAGCTGGGCCCGACGCTCTCCCTGAAGGGCATCGACAACCGCGGCTACTACCGCCTGGCCGGCGACGCCCGCCGCTACGCCGACTACACCGGCTGCGGCAACACCCTGCACGTCGTGCAGCCCCAGGTGCTGCGGCTGATCACGGACTCGCTGCGGTACTGGGTGACCGAGATGGGCGTGGACGGCTTCCGCTTCGACCTGGCGGCGGCGCTGGCCCGCTCGATGCACGACGTCGACATGCTCTCCCCGTTCCTCGCGGTGATCGCGCAGGACCCGGTGCTGCGCCGGGTGAAGCTGATCGCCGAACCGTGGGACGTGGGCTCGGGCGGCTACCAGGTGGGGGCCTTCCCGCCGCTGTGGACGGAGTGGAACGACCGCTACCGGGGCACGGTGCGGGACTTCTGGCGGCACGCCCTGCCGGACGTCCGGGAGATGGGCTACCGGCTCTCCGGCTCCAGCGACCTGTACGCCTGGGGCGGGCGGCGGCCCTACGCGTCGGTCAACTTCGTCACCGCGCACGACGGCTTCACCCTCCGCGACCTGGTGAGCTACGAGCGCAAGCACAACGAGGCCAACGGCGAGGGCAACCGGGACGGCTCGGACGACAACCGGGCGTGGAACTGCGGGACGGAGGGCGAGAGCGACGACGAACGGGTGCGGGCGCTGCGCCGGCGCCAGTTGCGCAACCTGCTGACCACGCTGCTGCTCTCCACCGGCGTGCCGATGCTGGTGGCCGGTGACGAACTGGGCCGCACCCAGGGCGGCAACAACAACGCCTACTGCCAGGACAACGAGCTGAGCTGGCTGGACTGGGACCTGCTGGAGGAGCCCGGCTGGCGGGCCCTGTACGAGCTGACGGCCCGGCTGATCCGGTTGCGCCACGCCCATCCGGTGCTGCGCCGGCGCGCCTTCTTCTCCGGCCGGCCGCACTCGGCGGACGGCCTGCGCGACCTGGCCTGGTTCACCCCGCACGGCGCGGAGATGACCGAGCGGGACTGGTACGCGCCCGCCGCCACGCTGGGCATGTACCTGTCCGGGCGGGACATACCGGGGCGGGACGAGCGCGGCGAGGAGATCGTCGACGACAGCTTCCTGGCGGTGCTGCACGCCGGTGACCTGCCGGTGGGCTTCTCGCTGCCGGGGGCGCCGTGGGCGGAGCGGTACGAGGTGGTGGTGGACACCAGCCGGGAGGAGCAGGCGCGGGCACCGGAGGAGACCCACCGGGCGGGGACGGAACTCACGGTGCCGGCCCGGGCGGTGCTGCTGCTGCGGGTGGTGGGCTGAGCCGCCCCGCCCGCGGGGCTCGCCGGGTCACGGGGTTCTTTGCGGCTGCGTGAAATCGTCGACGATCTTCTTGACCGTCGGCGGGCCGGGCTGGAAGCGTCCCTGGCCATGAGGACTGCCGCCGCACACCAGTGCGAGCGCGTCGCGCTCGTGCGGCGCCGCCATGTCGACCTGTGCCGCCAGTGCGGCGCGCTCTGTCGCTGAGCCGCCCCCACCGCTCCCCGCCTCCTCCACTCCTCTCCACTCTTCCCCTTGGGGTTCACGCATGCCCGAGATATCCCGTCGTGCCTTCGGTGGCCTGGTCGGCGGTGGCGCGGTGACCGCCGCCGTCGCCGGCAGCACCACCACCGCCGAGGCCGCCGCCGCCCCCGCCGAGCGCCCCTTCCGGGCCCGCGGGACCGCCCGGCCCCGCAGACGCCCCAACATCCTGTTCATCCTCGGCGACGACCTCGGCTGGGCCGACCTCTCCTCGTACGGCTCCCCGCACATCAGGACCCCGCACCTGGACAGGCTGGCGGCCCAGGGCGTGCGGTTCACCCAGGCCTACTCGGGCTCGGCGACCTGCTCCCCCACCCGGTTCAGCCTCTACACGGGCCGCTACCCCGGCCGTACCGCGGGCGGTCTCGCCGAGCCCCTCGGCAACCGCACCCAGGGCCTGGACCCGAACCACCCCACCCTCGCCTCGCTGCTGAAGAAGGCCGGTTACGACACCGCCCTGATCGGCAAGTGGCACTGCGGCTGGCTGCCGGACTACAGCCCCACCAAGTCCGGCTGGGACGAGTTCTTCGGCAACTTCGGCGGCGCCCTGGAGTACTTCTCCAAGCTCGGCCAGCTCGGCGACTACGACCTCTACGAGGGCGACGCCACCTACAAGGACCTCCGCTACTACACCACCGTCCTGACCGAGCGGGCCGTGGAGTACGTCTCGCGCGACCACGACAAGCCCTGGCTGCTCAACCTCAACTTCACCACCCCGCACTGGCCGTGGCTGACCGAGGACGACGAGGAGACGGGCCGGGAGATAGCGGCGAAGATCCGCTCCGGGAACGTGATGGGCGGGCTGCTGCACAACGACGGCGGCTCGGTGGAGAAGTACAAGGAGATGGTGGAGAGCCTCGACGCCTCCGTCGGCGAGGTGCTCACCGCGCTGCGCCGCTCCGGCCAGGAGGACGACACGATCGTGGTGTTCGCCAGCGACAACGGCGGCGAGCGGTTCTCGTACCTGTGGCCGCTCAGCGGCGGCAAGTCCGAGCTGCTGGAGGGCGGCATCCGGGTACCGACGCTGCTGCGCTGGCCGGCCGCGCTCGACGCCCGCCAGGTCAGCCACGAGCCGGTCTACTCGCCGGACTGGACGGCCACCCTGCTGGAGGTGGCCGGCGCCCGCCCGGACAAGGCGTACCCGCTCGACGGGCACAGCCTCGCCGGGTATCTGCTGCGCGGCGCGGACGTCCCCGAGCGCGACCTGTTCTGGCGGGTGCGGGGCAACCGGGCGCTGCGGCGCGGCGACTTCAAGTACTACCGGGACGCGGCCGGCAAGGACCATCTGTACGACCTCTCCGCCGACGCGCGCGAGCAGGCCGACCTCGCCGCCGTCCGGCCGGAGCTGCTCGCCGAGCTGAAGGCCGCCTGGGAGAAGGTGGACGGCGGGCTGCTGCCGTACCCGGCGTCCTGAGCCGGGCCGGCGGCCGGGCCGAGGCCGCGCAGGGGCCGCGCAGGGACCGCGCAGGGGCCGCGCAGGGACCGCGCCCTGGCCGCGCAGGGACCGCGCAGGGACCGACGAACGCGCTGGTCGGGGCCTCGGTGGCCGGTTGCGGTTCCGGCGAAAACTCGGTGGGCAGGGTCAGTGGCGGTCCGTAGGCTCCCTGTTGATGGCCACTACACCCGCGCCCCCGACACCCGCCCGCGCACCCGCGGCCGCCCCGGCCGCCGGGCCGGCCGCCGACCGCCCCCGGGACCGTTCCGCCGTACGGTCGCTGCTGCGGCTGTGGCCGTTCGTGCGGCCGGTGCGGGTGCGGCTGTCCGTCGCCGCCTGCGTCGCGATCCTCGCCTCCTGCGTGGGCCTGGTGATCCCACTGGTCCTGAAGTGGATGGTGGACGGCCCCGTCGCCGACCGGGACCCGGCCGGTGTCTGGCTGGGGGCGCTGTACCTGCTGCTCCTGGGGATCGCGGAGGCGCTGCTGTTCGGGCTGCGGCGGTGGCTGGTGGCCCGGCCGCTGTCGCGGGTCGAGGCGGAGATGCGGGCGGCGCTGTACCGGCGGCTGCAGCGGCTGCCGGTCGCCTTCCACGACCGCTGGCCCTCGGGCCAGTTGCTCTCGCGCGGCACCACCGATCTGATGCTGCTGCGCATGTTCCTCGCCTTCCCGCTCACCTTCCTGCTGGTCAACGGGGTCACGATCCTGGTCGGCCTGGCCATCATGCTGGTGCAGGACTGGACGCTGGGGCTGGTGATACTCGGGCCCGCGATCCCGCTGGTCCTCACCTGCTCGGTGTTCGAGAAGAAGTACTCCGGGGTGGCCCGGCGGGCGCAGGACCAGGTCGGCGATCTGACGACGGTCGTCGAGGAGAGCGTGCTCGGCATCCGGATCATCAAGGGGTTCGGCCGCCACCGCAGCCAGGCGCGGGCGTTCGCCGGGCTGTCGCGGGAACTGCGCGGGACGGAGCTGCGCAAGGCGCGGCTGCTGGCGGCGATCTGGGCGGTGATCGTCACCCTGCCCGAAGTGGCCGTCGGGGCGGCGCTGGTGGTCGGGGTGGTGCAGGTGGCCGACGGGGTGCTGTCGGCCGGGACGCTGGTGGCGTTCCTGTCGACGGTGCTGGCCCTGCGGTGGCCGATCGAGTCGATCGGTTTCCTGCTGGCGATGAGCCAGGAGGCGGCGACCGCCACCGAGCGGTACTTCGAGGTGATGGACGAGGAGCCGGAGCGCGACACCCCGGCCCGGGAGCACCGGCCCGGGTCGGAACCGGGCGGCGGGCTGCGGTTCGAGGGGGTCCGGTTCCGCTACCCCGACGCGCCGCCCGGCTCCCCGCCCCTCCTCGACCGGGTCGACCTGCACATCCGGCCCGGCGAGTCGGTCGCCCTGGTCGGGGCCACCGGCAGCGGCAAGACCACCCTCACCGCGCTCGTCCCCCGGCTGCACGAGGTGACCGGAGGGCGGATCACCCTGGACGGCGAGGACATCACCGCGCTCTCCCGGGCCCGCCTGCGTGCCATGGTCGCCGTCGCCTTCGAGGAACCCACCCTGTTCTCCGCGAGCGTCGGCGAGAACGTACTGATGGGTGCCGGTACCGGGGCCGGTGAGGAGGAGCTGGCGCGGGCCCTGGCCGTGGCCCGCGCCGACTTCGCGCACGCCCTGCCGCAGGGGACGGACACCCAGGTCGGCGAGCAGGGCCTCAGCCTGTCCGGCGGGCAGCGGCAACGGCTCGCGCTGGCCCGCGCGGTGGTCGGCCGCCCCCGGTTCCTCGTCCTGGACGACCCGCTCTCCGCGCTGGACGTGCACACCGAGGCCGCCGTCGAGGCCGCGCTGCGCCGGGTCCTCGCGGACACCACCGCGCTGATCGTCGCCCACCGGCCCTCCACGGTCCTGCTCGCCGACCGGGTGGCCCTGCTCTCCGGCGGCCGGATCGCCGCCGTCGGCACCCACCACGAACTGCTGCGCGACAACGCCGAGTACGCCCGTCTGATGGCGGGCCGGGACACACCCGCCAGGGAGGCGAGGGAACCGGAGGAACCGGAGGAACCGGCACAGCCGGCAGAACCAGCCGAGGCGGCAGAGACGGCGCAGGCGGCGCAGGCAGCGCAGGCAGCGCAGGCAGCGCAGGCGGCAGAAGAGGACGAGGGCCGATGACGGCGACCACCACCACCGCGACCGCCCAGGACGAGCCCGCCGACCGGCCGGCCAGCGCCGGCCGGGGCCCCGGCGACGGCGACGGCGACCCCTTCGACCGCGATGTGCTGCCCACCCCGCCGGGCGCCACCGCCGCCCTGCTCCGCTCCCTGCTGGCCCCGATGCGGGCCCGCGTCGCCGTCACCACCCTCCTGCTGCTGCTCCAGCAGGCGGCCGTGCAGACGGGCCCGCTGCTGGTGGCGTACGCCATCGACCGCGCCGTCCCCGCCCTGCGCGCGGACGACCGCGGGCCGCTGATCGCGGTGGCCGGCGGCTATCTGCTGTGCGCGGCGCTCGGCGGCGCCCTGCAGTACGCGTTCATCGCCGCCGCCGCCCGCGTCAACCAGGACGTACTGCTCGACCTGCGCGGCCGGATCTTCCGGCACGCCCAGGCGCTCAGCGTCGACTTCCACGAGCGCTACACCTCGGGCCGGCTGATCTCCCGCTCCACCACCGACGTGGAGTCGCTGCGCGAACTGCTCGGCGAGGGGCTCCAGGAACTCGTCACGGTCGTCCTCTCCTTCGTCTACATCTCGGCGATGCTGCTCTGGCTTGACCTCGGCCTCGGCGCGGTCGCGGTGGCGTCGTTCGGGCCGCTGTACGCGCTGGTGCGGACGTACCAGCGGCGCGCGGGGCGGGTCTACCGGCTGCGGTCGACGGCGACCGCGGCGCTGATCGTGCGGTTCGTGGAGACGCTGAACGGCATCCGGCCGGTGCGCGCGTTCCGCCGGGAGGACGCCAACGACGCCGCGTTCGCCGTGCTCAACGAGCGGCACGAACGCGTCAACGGCGACGCCCTGCTGGAGATGGCCCGCTATGTCACCGGCTCCCGGCTGGTCGCCAACACGGCCGTCGCGGGCATCGTGCTGTGGGGCGCCCACCGGGTGGCGGACGGCACGCTGGCCCTCGGGGTGCTGGCGGCTGCGGTGCTGTACCTGCGCCGCCTGTACGACCCGATCGACCGGCTCGGCATGTTCCTCAACTCCTACCAGTCGGCGGCGGCGTCGCTGGAGAAGATCGCGGGCCTGCTCGCCCAGACACCGACCGTGCCCGAGCCCGCGGTGCCCCGGGAGCTGCCCGCGCCGCGGAGCGACCAGCCCGGCCGGGAGGTCGTCTTCGACCGGGTCGGCTTCGGCTACCGCACCGGCGGCGAGGTGCTGCCGCCCTTCGACCTGACGCTGCCCGCCGGGCAGACGGTCGCGGTCGTCGGCTCCACCGGCGCGGGCAAGTCGACCCTGGCCAAGCTCCTCGCCCGGTTCTACGACCCCTCCGCCGGGCGGGTGCTGCTGGACGGCGTCGACCTGCGCGAGCTGGCCGTGCCGGAGCTGCGGCGCGGGGTGGTGCTGGTGACGCAGGAGGCGTTCCTGTTCTCCGGGACGGTCGCCGACAACATCGCGATCGGCCGCCCGGAGGCGACCCGGGCGGAGATCGAGCGGGCCGCGAAGGCGATCGGCGCCCACGACTTCATCAGCGCGCTGCCCGACGGCTACGACACCGACGTACGCAAGCGCGGCGGGCGGATCTCCGCCGGGCAGCGGCAACTGGTGGCGTTCGCGCGGGCGCTGCTCGCCGATCCGGCGGTGCTCATCCTGGACGAGGCGACCAGCTCGCTGGACATCCCGGGCGAGCGGGCGGTGCAGCGGGCGATGACGACCGTACTGAAGGGGCGTACGGCGGTGGTGATCGCCCACCGGCTGTCGACCGTGGAGATCGCCGACCGGGTGCTGGTCATGGCGGACGGCCGGATCGTGGAGGACGGCGTCCCGGCCGAACTGATCGCGGGCACCGGCAGGTTCGCGGACCTGCACCGGGCCTGGCGGGACAGTCTGGCCTGAGCGGCGACGCGACGGGGGCGGAAGGCGGGGGCGGCAGACGGGGGCGGAAGACGGGGGCGGAAGGGGGCCCGGCTCGGTGCGGCGCCGCGACGGCAGGTGGCCGCGGTCGTCGCCCACGGGACGGTGGGCGCGCTGACGGTGTCGGTATCGGTGTCGGTGTCGGTGTCGGTGTCGCTGCGGCCCGGCGCCGGAACCCCCCAGCTCGGCACAGGACACCCACAACTCCGTATAACGAACATGAACGCCCGGACAACGAACCGTTTCCGGCCAAGTTGATGACGCGCTCCTGACAAATGCGGGCCGCTCCTGTCACTCTTCCCACGGCCGCTGCACAGCGCCCCCACTGCTCCTCGTACCGCGCGCTGCGCCGTGGCCGGCATCCGCACACCTGCTTTCTGCGCACCGCCCCGTTCCGCCCGGCGGCCCACCCACCGCCCGGGTCTCCCTGGCCGCGTGACCCGCGGCCACGCAGAAGGAGTCAGTGTTGAGCAGCAGTTCCTCCCACAGACACACCTCCGGCACCTCCCGCGCCCCCCGTGCCCCGCGCCGCGCCGCGGCCATCGCCCTGGCCGGTGTGGCCGCGCTGGTCGCCACGGCGGTCCAGTCCGGCGCCGCCACCGCGGCCCCGGTCCAGGCCCCCGTCCCGGGCGCCGAGTCGGTGCGGCTCACCCCGGCCCAGCGCGCCGAGCTGATACGTGACGCCGACACCCGCAAGGCGGCCACCGCCGACGGCCTGGGCCTCGGCGCCAAGGAGAAGCTGGTCGTCCGGGACGTCGTCAAGGACGGCGACGGCACCTTGCACACCCGCTACGAGCGCACCTACGACGGGCTGCCCGTCCTCGGCGGCGACCTGGTCGTCACCACCGGCGCCGGACAGACCGAGCGGGTCGTGAAGGCCACGTCGGCCAGGATCCGGCCGGCGACCCTCACGCCGGGGATCACGGCCGCGAAGGCCGAGCAGCGGGCGGTCTCGGCCGCGAAGGCGGCCGGCGCCGAGAGCCCGGACGCCGAGAACGCCCCGCGCAAGGTGATCTGGGCGGCCGGGGGCACCCCGGTCCTCGCCTACGAGACGGTCGTCGGCGGCCTCCAGGAGGACGGCACCCCGAACGAGCTGCACGTCGTCACGGACGCCGCCACCGCCGAGCAGCTCTACGCGTACCAGGCGGTCCACAACGGCACCGGCAACACCCTGTACAGCGGCACCGTGACCCTGGGCACCGCCCAGTCCGGGTCGTCGTACACGCTGACCGACACCGCGCGCGGCAGCCACCGGACGTACAACCTGAACCGGGGCACCTCCGGCACCGGCACGCTCTTCTCCGGCAGCGACGACGTCTGGGGCAACGGCACCGCCGCCAACCTGGAGACGGCCGGCGCCGACGCCCACTACGGCGCCGCGCTGACCTGGGACTACTACAAGAACGTGCAGGGCCGCACCGGCATCAGGGGCGACGGCGTCGGCGCGTACTCCCGGGTCCACTACGGCAACAACTACGTCAACGCCTTCTGGTCGGACAGTTGCTTCTGCATGACGTACGGCGACGGCTCGGGCAACGCGAACCCGCTCACCTCCATCGACGTCGCCGCCCACGAGATGACCCACGGCGTCACCTCCAACACCGCGGGCCTCGTCTACAGCGGGGAGTCCGGCGGGCTGAACGAGGCCACCTCCGACATCTTCGGCGCGGCGGTCGAGTTCTACGCGAACAACCCCTCCGACGCCGGTGACTACCTCATCGGCGAGGAGATCGACATCAACGGCGACGGCAGCCCGTTGCGCTACATGGACCGGCCCAGCAGGGACGGCGCCTCCAAGGACGCCTGGTACTCGGGCATCGGCTCGGTCGACGTGCACTACTCCTCCGGCCCGGCGAACCACTTCTTCTACCTGCTCAGCGAGGGCAGCGGCACCAAGACCGTCAACGGCGTCTCCTACGACTCGCCGACCTCGGACGGCCTGCCGGTGGCCGGGATAGGCCGCGACAAGGCCGAGAAGATCTGGTTCCGCGCGCTGACCACGAAGTTCACCTCGACCACCAACTACGCGGCGGCCCGCACCGGCACCCTCGCGGCCGCCGGCGAGCTGTACGGCACCACCGGCGCCGAGTACAAGGCGGTCCAGGACGCGTGGGCGGGCGTCGCGGTCGGCGCCCGGTCGGGCGGCGGCACCGGCGGCGGCACCTCCTTCGAGTCCACCGCGGACGTGTCGATCCCGGACAACGGCGCCGCCGTGACCTCCTCCCTCACCGTCTCCGGCCGCACCGGCAACGCGCCCGCCAACCTCCAGGTCACGGTGGACATCGTGCACACCTTCCGCGGTGACCTGGTGGTCGACCTGCTCGCCCCGGACGGGACGGCGTACCGGCTGAAGAACTTCAGCTCCTCCGACTCGGCCGACAACGTCCGGGCGACCTACACGGTCAACGCCTCCTCGGAGGTCGCCAACGGCGTCTGGAAGCTGCGCGCCCAGGACCAGGCGGCCCAGGACACGGGGTACATCAGTGGCTTCACGCTGACCTTCCCGTAGCCCCCGCCGCACCCCCGATCCCCCCACGGGAAACGACCGGGGCGGCACCCGGGACCGCGATGTCCCGGGTGCCGCCCTAGTCTTGGTTCCCATGTCCTTCACGTACGACGCCGTCGGCGCCACCCGCGAGCAGGACCACTGCCCGCCGGGGTTCCACCCCCTGCACGTGCGCACCCGCCTCGGGGAGGGGGAACCGGTCTTCCAACGGGCGGCCGAGGCCCTCCTGACCTGGGAGATGCACCGGGCGGTGGGCGTCGGTCTCGACACCGGCGCGGACCGCGCCGCGCCCGGCGTGGACGTCACCGTCACCCTCGCCGGAATGATCAGGGCGCCCTGCCGGGTGGTGTGGACCCTGGAGGAGCGCCGCCGGGCCGGCTGGGCGTACGGCACCCTGCCCGGCCATCCGGAGTGCGGCGAGGAGGCGTTCGTCGTCGACCGCACGGGCGACGGCACGGTCTGGCTGACCGTGTCCGCGTTCAGCCGCCCCGCCAAGTGGTACGCCAAGGCGGGCGGCCCGGCCGCCCGGGGCCTGCAGCAGGCGTACGCCCGACGCTGCGGCAAGGTGCTGCGCGACCTGTGCGAGGGCACGCCGGAGGCCTGAACCGGGACCCCGCCCGGGAAGACCTCCGCCACGTACCCGAACACCGGTGCGTCGTGGCACCGTTGGTCCTCGCGGGCCGTTCTCTGGCACTCTGGGCACTCCGACATCACCGGCGCTCGGTCCGGCGCCGCCCGCGTGGGGGGACGCATGCCCGAGGAACTGGAACTGGCCGCCGCCGTACAGCTCGTACGCGCCGAACTGCTCCGCGCGGCGGCCGACGCGGCCGACGAGGAACTGCGGTTCGCCGTGGGGCCCATCGGCATGGAGTTCACCGTCGAACTGCGCCGGGACGTGCGGGCGAAGACCGGTTTCAAAGCCTGGGTCGTCTCCGCCGATGTGGACGGCGGCGCCGGCCGCACCCGCACCCACAAGGTGTCGCTCACGCTCACCCCGACCCGGCCGGACGGCACGTCGGTGGAGATCTCGCGGGACCTCCCGGCCCCCGAAAACGGCGGTCGGCGCCCGGCGGACGACGAGTCCGCCCTGTTCGCGCCGCCCGACCCGGCCTGACCGCCGCCGTGCCGGAACGCGGGGGGAGCGCATGAACAGGGCGCGGCTGGCCGCCGTACGGACCACTCTCGCGGGCAAGCACCCGCGGGTCGGCTCGGGCTGTGTGATCGGCCCCGGGCTGGTGCTGACGGCGGGACACGCGCTGCAGCCGCTCGGCGCGGCGGTCGCCGCCGACGGCGTGCACGTCCAAGTCCAGTTCCTGACCACGAACCGGCTGGTGCCCGCCGAGATCGCCTGGGACGGACGCCGGTACGGCCTGGACGCGGCGGTGCTGCGGATCGCGCCGGACCGCCGGCCGGCCGAGGTCCCCGACTCCCCGGTGCGCTTCGGCAGGTTCGTCACACTGCGCGCGGGCCAGCCCTGCGACACGGTGGGTTTCGCGCGGGTACAGGGCGCGCGGCGGGCCGACGGACTGGAGACCGCGCAGGTCTCCGGCACGGTGAGCCCCGGTGACGGGATGCTCGGCGGCCGCTGGGAGCTGAGCGTCGACCGGGCACCGGCCGGCCTCGGCGAGTCGCCGTGGAGCGGTATGTCCGGCTCGGCGCTGTGGAGCGGACGGCTGCTGTGCGGAGTGATCGGCGTGGACCTGGCGCACTGGCAGCACGGCAAACTCCAGGCGGTCCCCGCGCACCGGCTGCTCGCCGAGCCGTCGCTGCGCGCGCTGCTCCGGAGCGAACTGGGCCACGTCCCCGTCGCCGAACCGGTCGAGCTGGACGCGCTGTGCGAGCCGGCGGTGCCCGCCCGCGCGCCCCGGCTGCCGTCGGAGCTGCTGCGCCCGCAGGCCGAGTCGGTCCCGTTCGGCGGCCGGGAGCGGGAGCTGCGCGACTTCGTGGACTGGTGCGGCGACGGCGGCGGACTCGCCACCCGGCTGATCACGGGGCTCGGCGGCCAGGGCAAGACCCGGTTCGCCCGGGAACTGGCCGTGACGATGGCCACCCGCGGCTGGGTGACCGCCCGACTGCGCGAGTCGGACACCGACCGGGCCGAGCTGGTCCGCGGCCTGCAGGCGCTGACCGAGGTCGACCAGCGGATGCTGCTCGTCCTCGACTACGCCGAGACCAGCCCGGACCTGGTCGGCAACGTCCTGGAGACGCTCCAGGCACGCGGTGGGCACCATCCGGTGCGGGTCGTGCTGATCGCGCGCAGCGCGGGTGAGTGGTGGGAGCAGTTGCCGGGCGCCACGCCGCGCAGCGCGGGGGTGCTGAGCGGGGCCCGGACCGTGGAGCTGCGGGAGGTGGCGACGACGGCCCCGGACCGCGAGCGGAGGTACCGGGAGGCGGTCGGGGCGCTGGCCCGGGGGCTGCCCGCGCTGGGCACGCCGGCCGAGGCCGGGCGGGCGGACTGGGCCGGTGTGGCGCGTACGGTGCTGGCCCGGCCGTACCGGGACACCGGGAACGGCTCCGCGCTCCATCTGCACATGCGGGCGCTGCTGGACCTGCTGACGGCGGCCGACCAGCGGGCGGCGGCCCGCCGGGCCCGTACCCGGGCCGAGCCGGACGGCGGCCGCCCGCCCGCGGATCCGGACGTGCGGGCGGAACTCCTCGGGCACGAACGGCGGTACTGGCGGCGCACCGCCGACTCCCTCCCGGGTCCCGGACTCGCCCTCGGCGGCTCCGGGCAGGACTCCCTCGCCGACATCGTGGCGGTGGCGACCCTGACCAGTGCCACCCGGGCGGACCGCGCGGTCGAGCTGTTGTCCCTGCTGCCGGGCGCGGCCGGCGACCGCGCGCCGCGGGCGGCGGCGGAGTGGCTGCACGAGCTGTATCCGCCCGCGGAGGGGTCGTACTGGGGCGCGCTGGAGCCGGATCTGCTCGGCGAGTACCACGTGGCGTCACGGGTCCGGCACCATCCGGGGCTGCTGCCCGCGCTGCTGCCGCGGTTGCGGGGCCGGGAGGCGGAACGGGCGCTCACCGTGCTCGCCCGGGCCGAGGCACAGCCCGGCTGCCCCTGTCCGGACCTGGCCGACCGGGTCGAGCGGCTGATCGTGGACCACCCGTCGGCGCTGGCGGTGCCCGCCGCCGTGGTCGCCGGGCGCTCGGAGAATCCCGGCTTCCTGCTGGGCGCGCTGCGTGCGCTGGCCGCCCGGAGCGACCTCTCCCCCGAACTCCTGGAGACCCTGCACGCGGTGGTGCCCGGCGGGAGCAGGCTGCTGGGCGAGCAGGCACTGGGGCTCGCCGAGCGACTCGCCCGGATGCACCGCCGCCGGGCCTGGCTCACCGGCGGTGAGCCGCGTCTCTCCTCCCCCCGGGTACGGGCGGACGTGGCGCGCGCCGAGCACAATCTCGCGGTCCGCCTGGTCTCCGTACGGCGCTGGACGGAGGCGGTGGAGTCGAGCGGGCGCGCGATCCGGCTCTACCGCGGCCTCTCCAGGGCCCGGCCGGCCACGTATCTGCCGCTCCTGGCGGAGTCGCTGGGCGTGCGCTGGGCGGCCCTGAGCGAACTCGGCCGCTACCGCGAGGCACTGACGGACTGCGCGGAGGCGGTCCGCGTCAACCGCCGCCTGGTGGCGGACGGGCCGGCCGGACCGGCGGCGCCCGGTGATCCGGAGCGGGACGGGACGGAGCCGGCCGGTGGCCGGACGGCGGGCGGACCCGGGGCGGGTCGCGCCCCGGTGCCGTACCGGGGCGCGGCGGACCGTCCCGGACCGGTCCCCGCCCGGGTGCCCGCGGCGGCGGGGGCGGCCGCCGCGCTGGTCGCCGAGGCGGCGGCGCTGGTCGGGCCGGAGCCCGGCCCGCGAGGGGCGGCGGCCGTACCGGGGCGGACCGCCGCGCTGGACACCGAGGCGATGACGCACCGCGCCCGGCTGGCGCAGGCGCTGAACAACCTGTCGGTGGTCCTGGCGGCCCGCGACTTCCGTGAGGAGGCGCTCGCCGCCGCCGAGGAGGCGGTGGAGATCTCGGAGGAACTGGTCCACCTGCGTCCGGTCCGCCACCACCTCGCCCTGCTGGCCGGGGCGCTGCACAACCTCGCCAACCGCCTTTCCCCGGGCCGGAGCGCGCTGGAGACGGTGACGCACGCGGTGCTGATCCGGCGCCGGCTCGCGCAGGTCCATCCGGACGCGTACCTGCCGGGTCTGATGGAGTCGCTGCACAACCAGGCGCTCGAACTGGCCGCGCTGGGCCGCTACTCGGCCGCCCGCCGGGTGATCGACGAGGCGCTGCGCGTGACCCTGCAGTTGGTGGAGGACCAGCCCGCGCTCTACCGGCCGGCCCTGCCCCGGGTGCTGCGCACCCGCGCGGGGGTGCTCAACCGCACCGGTGACGGTTTCGAGGCCGCCCGGTCGGCCTTCCGGGCGCTGCTCCTCTACCGCGATCTGGCCCGCACCGCCCCGGCCCGGTACCACGAGGACATCGAGGCCGCGCTGCGCCAGGCGGCGTCCGTCGCCTGGGACGCCTTCGAGAACGTGGACCGCCGCAGGGGTGCGCTCTGGTGGGGTGGTCTGCGCGGGGAGGCGAGCCGTCTCGCCGCCGAGCGGGCCGCCCGCGAGTACCGGGAACGGCTGCGCGACACCCGCTGGCCGCGGGCGCGGGCCCGGCTCGCGCAGTGGGCCGGCGTCCGGCTGCGGGTGGAGCGCCCGCGCGAGCCGGTACGGTCGGGCCGCCCGGCCTCCCTTCCGGTCGTACGGGTCACGGTTCCCACCGTGCTCCAGGTACCGCGGGAGGACGAAATGGCGCGGGACCGGCGCGCGTTCCGCGCCCTGCTGGGCCCCGGCGATCTGATCCGGTCGCCCCCGCCCGGCGTCCCGCGCCCGCCCGCACCTGTGGGCCTGGCCTGGGCGCTGGAGCTCAACCCCGAGCTGGAGGAACTGCTGGAGCCGCTGGGGCCGCTGGTGTACGAGGGGGAGGAGCTGAACTCCGCGCTGCGCCAGTTGCTGAAGCCGCTGGAACACCTGGCGCGCGAGGCGGGGCCGGTGCCCGACGCCGAGGCGTCGGGGGCACCGGCCCCGGACGGGTGCGAGGAGGTCACCTGACGGGGCGCCGCCGCCCGCCCTGCCACAGCGGCCGGCGGCGCCCGGCCCGGGTCACCTCATCAGCAGTCCCGCCGCCTCCACCAGTTCCTCCGAGCCGACCGCGACCAGCCCCATGTCGGCGCTGGAGGCGAGCAGCGGGTGGGCGGGCAGGATGCGGACCGTGTAGCCGAAGGGCCCGGTGCGGTCCAGGGTGAGCGGGCCCTCGTACGCCCAGCGGCCCTCCAGGTCGGGGCCGCCCACCGGTTTCAGTGGCACGGCGCTCGCGTCGGTGATCCGGTCCTCGGTGTCCACCCGGCCGGAGACGGCCTGCACCTCCACGTCGTCCGGGACGAGTTCGCCGAGGCGGACCCGGACCCGCAGGACGAGGGTGGCGCCGAGTTCCGCGGTGCCGGCCGGGGCGGCGGTCTCCAGGTGGTCGACGGCCACCCCGGGCCAGGCCGCGCGGACCCGGGCCTTCCAGTCGGCGAGGGCGTGGGCGGAGTCCGGGTCCATGGCGCGGTGCGCCGCGGCGGCCGGGGCGTAGAGCCGCTCCACGTACTCGCGGACCATCCGGCCGGCCAGCACCTTGGGTCCGAGCAGTCCCAGCGTCCGGCGGACCATCTCGATCCAGCGGTCGGGCAGCCCGCTCTGGCCGCGCTCGTAGAAGCGCGGGGTGACCCGCTGTTCCAGCAGGTCGTAGAGGGCGGCGGCCTCTATGTCGTCGCGCCGGTCCGGATCGGTCGCGGCGCCGTCGGCGGTGGGGATCGCCCAGCCGAAGTCGGGCTGGAACCACTCGTCCCACCAGCCGTCGAGCACCGACAGGTTGAGGCAGCCGTTGAGCGCCGCCTTCATGCCGGAGGTGCCGCACGCCTCCAGCGGGCGCAGCGGGTTGTTCAGCCAGATGTCGCAGCCCGGGTAGAGCTTCTGCGCCATCGCCATGCCGTAGTCCGGCAGGAAGACGATCCGGTGCCGCACCCGCGGGTCGTCGGCGAACCGCACCAGTTCCTGCACCAGCCGCTTGCCGCCGTCGTCGGCCGGGTGCGCCTTGCCCGCGACCACGATCTGGACCGGCCGCTCCGGGTGGAGCAGCAGGTCCGTCAGCCGGTCCCGGTCGCGCAGCATCAGCGTCAGCCGCTTGTACGAGGGGACCCGCCGGGCGAAGCCGATGGTGAGGACGTCCGGGTCGAGGACGCCGTCGATCCAGCCCAGTTCGGCGCTGCCGGCGCCGCGCTGGCGCCAGGAGGCCCGCAGCCGGGTGCGGACCTCGGTGACGAGCTGTTCGCGCAGGGTGCGGCGCAGCTCCCAGACGTCCCCCGCGGGGATGTCGACGACCGCGTCCCAGCTTTCCGAGCCGTCGCCGGTCAGCGCGGTCTCGGTGCGCTCCACGCCGACCTGCCGGGCGCCGAGCCGGAACACCTCGGGGGCGACCCAGGTGGGCGCGTGCACGCCGTTGGTGACGGAGGTGATGGGCACCTCGTCGGGGTCGAAGCCGGGCCACAGCCCGGAGAACATCTCGCGGCTGACGCCGCCGTGCAGCAGGGAGACGCCGTTGGCGCGCTGGGCCAGCCGCAGGCCCATCACGGCCATGTTGAACAGGTGGGGTTCGCCGCCCGGGTAGGTCTCCATGCCGAGCCGCAGGACGCGCTCGACGTCGATCCGCGGGAGTTCGGCGTCCGGGCCGAAGTGGCGGGCGAGCAGCTCGCGGTCGAAGCGGTCGATGCCGGCGGGGACGGGCGTGTGGGTGGTGAAGACGGTGCCGGCCCGGACCGCCTCCAGCGCCGGGTCGAACTCCGATCCGGTGTCGCACAGCTCCGCGATGCGTTCCAGGCCGAGGAAACCGGCGTGGCCCTCGTTGGTGTGGAACACCTCGGGGTCGGCGTGCCCGGTGAGCCGGCAGTACGTCCGTACCGCGCGGACACCTCCTATGCCGAGGAGCATCTCCTGGAGCAGCCGGTGTTCGCTGCCGCCGCCGTAGAGCCGGTCGGTGACGCCGCGTTCGCCGAGGTCGTTCTCCTCGACGTCGGAGTCGAGCAGCAGCAGCGGGACGCGGCCGACCCGGGCCAGCCAGACGCGGGCCCGCAGGTCCCGGCCGCCGGGCAGGGCGAGACGGACCTCGGCGGGGGTGCCGTCGCTCTCCTTCAGCAGGCTCAGGGGCAGCTCGTTGGGGTCGAGCACCGGGTAGTGCTCCTGCTGCCAGCCGTCCCGGCTCAGGGACTGGCGGAAGTAGCCGTGGCGGTAGAGCAGGCCGACGCCGATGAGCGGCACGCCGAGGTCGCTGGCGGCCTTCAGGTGATCGCCGGCGAGGATGCCGAGGCCGCCGGAGTACTGCGGCAGGGCGGCGTTGATGCCGAACTCGGGGGAGAAGTAGGCGACGGCGGCGGGGAGGCGGCCGGGCTGGGTCTGGTACCAGCGGTCGCCGGTCACATAGTGGTCGAGGTCGTCGGCGGCGGCGGTGAGGCGGCGCAGGAAGCGCCGGTCCTCGGCCAGCTCCGCGAGCCGGGCGGGCCGGACGGTGCCGAGCAGCCGTACCGGGTCGCCGCCGGAGGCGGCCCAGCACTCGGGGTCGACGGACTGGAAGAGGTCACGGGTCTCCGCGTGCCAGGACCAGCGCAGGTTGCGGGCCAGGTCGCTGAGCGGGCGGAGGGGGTCGGGGAGAACGGGACGGACGGTCAGTCGGCGGATCGCCTTCACATTCACCTCAGGCGCGTTCGCTGGAGTGACGCGGTGTGTACCGCGCCGTCCCTGACGACGGTACCGGCGACACCGGGGCCGCCGTGGGGGCTTGGCCAGGGGACCGCCCGATCGGCCGGAACGCTTCCGCCCCGGAGCACCGGACGGACTATCGGCGGCCGCGTCCGGATATGGCCGATTCCGTCCCGGTGGGCCATCTTGTGACGCTTCACGGCGCACGAGAGGCTGCCCCGGTCGGGACTCACCCGCCTGAGGAGGGGACGCACACGATGACACGGACGCGTACGCGACGGCCGCGGTCCGGTGGGACGGCGCCTCGCCCAGGCGTACGGGGCGAGAATCGGCCACTTCCGGGGCCCGCTCCTGAACGGACCCGGCGCCACCGGCCCGTTCCTCCCGGGCGTGTCGGTCACCTCGGTCTCCCGTCCGAGCGGCACGGGACGGGCGGCGCCGGATCAGGGCACAAAAGCCCTGATTGCCGGGCCGGTCTCCGGGAAGATGTCAGTTCGGGGCTCGGTTCACCGAACAGGCTGTCGCGGGCACTCCGTTCCTGACAGCGGTCGGCGGTCGCCGGGCCCGCCCGTGGGGGACGGGGCCGGACTCGCGCCCCGGGATACGCGTCAGTAGTCGACAGAGTGCCGGATTGCCCACCCGAAGAGTGGGGGAAGGCTCCTGCGGTACGCCCCACCGGGAGTACCGCGAAGCCTCCTTCCCCCCGTCATCCGCCCACCCCCCGTTGTCGCGGACAGGAGCGGTCATGCCCGCCACGCACCACCCGTCCTCACCTCCCACGTCGCGCGGAGAAGCGGCCGTCGCGCGCTCCGCCGGCACCGGTCCGCCCGCCCCGGCGCCGTCCGCCGCGGCCGGCGCCGGTTCCGTGGGCCGCATTCCCGTGTTCGACGTCCGCCCGGCGGTCCGGCAGGGGCTGCGGCCCGCCAAGGCCGTGACCGGCGAGACGTTCGAGATATCGGCCACCGTCTTCCGGGAAGGACATGACGCGGTGGCCGCCAACGTCGTCCTGAGAGATCCGCAGGGCCGCCCCGGCCCGTGGACACCCCTTCGCGAACTGGCGCCCGGCACCGACCGCTGGGGCGCCGAGGTCACCGCCGGGGAGCCCGGCCGGTGGACGTTCGCCGTCGAGGCGTGGGGCGACCCGGTGACCACCTGGCGCCACCACGCGCAGATCAAGATCCCGGCCGGGATCGACACCGGACTAGTGCTGGAGGAGGGCGCCCGGCTGTACGAGCGGGCCGCGGCCGGCGTGCCCGAGGGCGCGGGGCGGCGGGAGATCCTCGGCGCCGCCGAGGCGCTCCGGGACGAGGCCCGTCCGGCCGCGTCCCGGCTGGCGGCGGCGCTGACGCCCGAGGTCGACGCGGTCCTCGCCCGGTACCCGCTGCGCGAACTGGTCACCGTCTCGGAGACCTTGCCGCTGCTGGTGGAGCGGGAGCGGGCGCTGTTCGGTTCCTGGTACGAGTTCTTCCCGCGCTCCGAGGGCACCCCGGAGCGCCCGCACGGCACGTTCCGCACCGCCGCGCGCCGGCTGCCCGCGATCGCCGCGATGGGCTTCGACGTGGTCTACCTGCCGCCGATCCACCCCATCGGCACCACCCACCGCAAAGGCCCCAACAACACCCTCACCGCCACCCCCGAGGACGTCGGCGTGCCCTGGGCGATCGGCTCGCCGGAGGGCGGTCACGACGCGGTCCACCCCGACCTGGGCACCATCGAGGACTTCGACCGGTTCGTGCGCGAGGCGCGGAGCCTCGGGATGGAGATCGCC